>JBDKLL010000114.1:0-13886 GCA_039795595.1 Pseudomonadota bacterium | reverse complement strand
AGCTGACCGATGCCGAAGGGCTTGATGCCCTTGCGGCCAAACAGGTTGTGCCGGGCTATATCGGGTTCGATGCCACTGCGCCATCGCTGCACATCGGCAGCCTGGTGCAGATCATGATGCTGCGCCGCCTGCAACAGGCCGGGCACAAGCCGATCGTTGTCATGGGCGGCGGAACCACGAAAATCGGTGATCCTTCGGGCAAGGACGAAAGCCGCCGGATGCTGACGCCGGATATGATCAAGGCCAACATCGCCTCGATCCGCACGGTGTTCGAAAAGCTGCTGACCTTTGGCGATGGCCCGACCGATGCGATCATGGTCGATAACGACGAATGGCTCAGCCAGTTGGGTTACATCGAACTGCTGCGCACGGTCGGCCCGCATTTCACGATCAACCGGATGCTGACCTTCGATTCGGTTAAGCTGCGGCTTGATCGCGAACAACCGCTGACGTTCCTCGAATTCAATTACATGATCCTGCAGGCATACGATTTCCGGGAGCTGGCGCTGCGCCACGGCTGCCGCTTGCAGATGGGCGGATCTGACCAGTGGGGCAACATCATCAACGGGGTTGAACTGACCCGGCGGATGGAAGGCAAAGAGCTGTTTGGGCTGACCACACCGCTGCTGACCACGGCCGATGGCGCCAAGATGGGCAAGACCGCCGCCGGGGCGGTATGGCTGAACGAAGATCAGCTACCCGCCTATGATTTCTGGCAATACTGGCGCAATGCCGATGACCGCGACGTAGGCCGGTTCCTGCGCCTGTTTACCGATCTGCCGCTTGATGAAATTGCCCGGCTCGAAGCCTTGCAGGGCAACGAAATCAACGCCGCCAAAGTGGTGCTGGCCAACGAAGTTACGCGTCTGTGCCGCGGCGAAGAGGCTGCCAAGACGGCTGAGGCAACCGCCGCGGCCACGTTTGCCGGCGGCGGCGTTGGTGCCGATCTGCCGGTCTGCGAACTGCCGGCAGAAGGAATGGGGATTATCGATGCGCTGGTCGCCATCGGGTTTGCCGCCAGCCGCGGCGAAGCCAAGCGCCTGATCGCCGGTGGCGGCGCACGGGTGGATGGGGACGCCGTGACCGACGAATCGCTCCTCATTGCGGGCGGCGCAGAAGTGCGGATTTCATCGGGTAAAAAGAAGCACGGCGTGCTCCGCCCGGCATGATTTTGCCGCCAACCGGCAAAATCTGACCGCCAGTTTACCCAATCTTTGCCATTGCCCGCCATCACGGCCGCCACCGTGAACAATTCTGGAGGCAAGGCATCATGGCAGCGAGGGCTCAACTGACCGTCACGGACAAACGCCGGGCTGCGCGTCATCCGGTCGATCACAAAGTGATTGGCGAACACCGGTTACTGGGCGATGTCCTGCTGCACATTGCCAACCTTTCCGCCCACGGGTTCATGATCGAAGGGGAACTGGCAATTGCCCGCGGGGAACGGATCACGATTCGCCTGCCGCACATCGGCCGGATCGAAGCGCACATGATCTGGGCCGATCAGGGCCGCGCGGGATTTCAATTCGAACGCATTGTCAGGCTCGACGATTTCAATCGGATGATCGATGCCATTCAACCCAATTCGCGAATGCGGATGCGGCGTTAGGCACTGGCACGATCGGCAGCCTCCCGACAAGCAGGGTTATCACCACGACAAGTTTCTGACTGCTTGGCAAGCGCCGCCCACGCTGTCATGCACGGCGGGTGCCTGATATCACTCACCCGCTCAAATTGCGCGATTACCGGCTGATCTGGTTGACGCGCTTCGTTTCGGTCAATGCCACCACTGCAATCGTGGTGTTGATTGGCGCGCAGACGTATCAGATCGCCCGCACCGTGCATGGCCTGCCGCCCAAGGAGGCCGCATTCCTGCTGGGTCTGCTGGGGTTGGCGCAATTCATCCCGTTCCTGCTGCTCACCCCGGTGGCCGGCTTTGTCGCAGATAGGTTTGACCGGCGCTTTGTCGCCGCAATTTCAACTCTTATCGATCTGGCGATCGCGCTGGTCATGGCCTTGGCCAATGCCCGGGGCTTTATCACCTTGCCGCTGGTTTTCACGATGGCCGCGTTGCACGGCGCGGCGCGGGTGTTCATCGGCCCATCCGTCAGCGCGATCGTTCCCAATGTGGTGCCCGCCGCACAATTGCCCAAAGCCATCGCATTCAGTTCGATCGCCTGGCAAAGCGGCGCGGTGATCGGCCCGTCGATGGCCGGGTTCCTGCTCGCCGCCAACCCAGCCCTGCCTTACTGGTATGCCGGAGTGCTGCTGATCGTGGCGATCGGCGCGGTGCTGCAAATTCGCCCGATCCCACGGCCTGCGGTGCGCAACGAGCACCCAGTCAAGCTGATGGCCGAAGGCGCGCAGTTCGTCTGGCACGAACGCTTTCTGCTGGGTTGCGTCACGCTTGATCTGTTTGCCGTGCTGCTGGGCGGTGCCACGGCGATGTTGCCGGCCTTTGCCTATGACGTCCTGCACGTGGGCGACCAGGGATTGGGCCTGATGCGCGGTGCCCCCGCGTTCGGTTCGGCATTGGTTGCGCTGTGGCTCAGCTTTGCGCCGCTGGCCCGCAATGTCGGTGCAAAGATGCTCTGGGCCGTCGCGCTCTATGGCGTGGCCACGCTGGTATTCGGGCTGTCGACCAGTTACCCGCTGTCGCTGGCGATGCTGGCGCTGCTGGGGGCGGCCGATGGGATTTCGGTGTTCATCCGCAACACGCTGGTCCAGCTCAACACCCCGGACGACAAGCGCGGTCGGGTTTCTTCGATTTCAGGCCTAGCCATTTCTGCGTCGAACGAGCTGGGTGAAATGCAATCCGGGCTTGCCGCGGCGCTGCTTGGACCGATCGGCGCGGTTGCGCTGGGCGGCGCAGGAGCTATCCTGATCACCGCAATCTGGACCGTGATTTTCCCCGAACTGCGCAGGGCGACCACGTTCGCACCGCAATATCGTCAAAAGGAGCCCAGCCATGAAGGTTGACAGCATTCTCGCCACGATCGGCAACACCCCGCACATCCGCCTGTCGCGGCTGTTTCCCGATCATGAAGTTTGGGTGAAGGCCGAACGCGCCAATCCCGGCGGGTCGATCAAGGACCGTATCGGCTTGGCGATGATCGAAGCCGCCGAAGCCGATGGCAGCTTGAAGCCCGGCGGAACCATCATCGAACCGACCAGCGGCAACACCGGCATCGGGCTGGCCATGGCCGCCGCGGTCAAAGGGTACAAGTTGGTGCTGGTGATGCCCGAATCGATGTCGGTCGAACGCCGCCGCCTGATGCTGGCCTATGGCGCCACGTTCGATCTGACCCCACGCGAAAAGGGCATGAAGGGCGCAATCGAACGCGCCCACGAACTGGTTGCCAGCACTCCCGGTGCGTGGATGCCGCAGCAGTTCGAAAACCCGGCCAACATTGCCGTCCACGTGCGCACCACCGCGCAGGAGATTTACGCGGACTTTGCCGATACGCCGATCGATGCGCTGATCACCGGGGTTGGCACCGGCGGCCACCTGACCGGCTGTGCCGAAGCATTGAAGGCCAAATGGCCTGCAATGAAGGCCTATGCCGTGGAACCCACGCTTTCGCCGGTGATTTCGGGTGGCCAGCCCTCGCCCCACCCCATCCAGGGGATCGGCGCAGGGTTCATTCCCGCGAACCTGCACACCCAGTCGATCGATGGGGCAATTCAGGTCGATCCCGCCGATGCCAAGGAATGGGCCCGCCAATGCGCCGCCAAGGAAGGGATGCTGGTGGGCATCAGTTCAGGCGCAACGCTGGCGGCAATCGCCCAGAAGCTCAAAGAACTGCCTGCTGGCAGCCGCGTGCTGGGCTTCAACTATGATACCGGGGAACGCTATTTCTCGGTGCCGGATTTCCTGCCCGAATGAGCGCGCTCGAACGCGTTGACTACGCCGATCGTGGCACCGCGCTGACCGGCTGGTTGGCGCGGCCCACCGGCCCGGCCCGCGGCGCGGTGGTGGTGTTCCCCACGATTGCCAATGTCCTGCCGGCTATCGAACGCCGGGCAGCGCTGTTGGCGCAGCTTGGCTTTGTGGCGCTGATCGCTGATTTTTATGGCGAACCGGTGCCCAGTTTCGAAGCCTCGCGGCCTTTGGCAGAAGCCCTGCGCAGCGATGTGGACCATTACCGTGCGCGCCTGTCGGCAGCGGTTGCGGCCTTGCGCACCCATGCTGCGGCGCACGGGCTTAAACTGGCCGCAATCGGGTTCTGCATGGGTGGACAGGCGGTACTTGAACTGGCCCGTGCGGGGGAAGATCTGGCGCTCGTCGCCAGCTTCCACGGCTTGCTGGATACCCAGCGCGCTGCGACCGCGCCGATCATCCCGCGGATCCTGATCTGCCACGGCGACGCCGACCCGATGGTTCCCCGTACGCAAGTTATGGCATTCTGGGAGGAAATGGACGCGGTGGGCGCGGATTGGCACTTTCATGCCTATGCCAACATGCGCCACGGGTTCACCGACCCGGCCAGCGATGCCCGCGGATTGCCCGCAGTTCGCTATGACCAGAGCGCCGATCGCCAAAGCTGGGCGGCGTTAACCGCCTTGCTGGACGAGGTTTTCCCGCAGGACTGAACCGGCTTGCCGGCTTACGCCGTCGCGAATGCTTCCACCCCAAGTGCCATGACCGCGGCGCTGCCGGCTTCGATCTTGCGGCGCAGCGCACCGGCATCGGGGGTAAACCGTTCCCCGAAATAGCGCGCCGTGGTCAGCTTGGTTTCATAAAACGCCTTATCCGAACTGCCGTTGGCCAAGGCATCAACTGCAACCCCGCCCATCCGCAACCACATCAACCCAAGGCTGACGATGCCCATGATGTGCATGTAATGGTGCGCACCCGCGCCGATGTTGTTGGGGTTGGCCATGCCGTTCTGCATGAACCACATCGTCGCCGCTTTCAGTTCACCTGCCGCCTTTTCAACCTGACCTGCCAGATCCGCAAGATCCGGCTTGGCCTTGGCCGCGGCGCATTCGGCATCCACCAGCGCGAAAAACGCCTGAATAGCCCGCCCGCCGTTCAGCGCCAGCTTGCGGCCAACCAAGTCCATCGCCTGAACCCCGTTGGCCCCTTCATAGATCTGCGCAATCCGGGCATCGCGGACGAATTGGCTCATCCCCCATTCTTCGATGTAGCCGTGGCCGCCGAATACCTGCTGCATGTTGACGCAGGTTTCAAACCCCTTGTCGGTGCCATAGCCCTTAAGCACCGGGGTCAACAGGCTGATCAGTTCATCGGCATCCTGACGTTCTTCTGCGGTTGCAGCCTTGTGCGTCAGGTCCACCAATAACCCGCCCCACAGATAGAACGCGCGCATCCCTTCAGTGAAGGCTTTGGCATCCATCAGCATCCGCCGCACATCGGGGTGGACGAACAGCATATCGGCTTTTTCCTGCGGCTCCTGCGCCCCGGTCAGCGCCCGGCCCTGGCGGCGCTCCTGCGCATACTTGACCGCGTTCTGATAGGCGACTTCGGCTTGTGCCAGCCCCTGGATCGCCACGCCAAGCCGGGCCGCGTTCATCATGATGAACATCGCGGCAAGGCCCTTGTTCTCTTCGCCAACGATCCAGCCTTGCGCCCCGTCATAGTTCATCACGCACGTGGCATTGCCATGGATGCCCATCTTGTGCTCGATCGCCCCGCAGGAAACCGCGTTGCGCGCGCCCAGCGAACCATCATCGTTGACCAACACCTTCGGCACGATGAACAGCGAAATGCCCTTGCTGCTTTCCGGCGCATCCGGAGTTTTGGCCAGCACCAGATGCACGATGTTGTCCGTCAGGTCGTGTTCGCCCGCGGAAATGAAGATCTTGGTCCCGGTGATCGCATAGCTGCCATCAGCCTGCGGCACCGCGCGGGTGCGGATCAGGCCAAGATCGGTGCCGCAATGCGGCTCGGTCAGGTTCATCGTGCCGAGCCATTCGTTCGACACCATCTTGGACAAGTACTTGTCCTGCAGTTCGGGGGATGCCTTGGCGATGATCGCTGAAACCGCGCCGTTGGTCAGGCCCGGATACATCCCGAAGGCGTGGTTCGCGGTGGCCACGAACTCTTCCACCACAAACCCCAGCAAATGCGGCAGGCCCTGCCCGCCATATTCCGCCGGGGATGACAGCGTGCCCCAGCCGGATTCGCGGTACTTGGCAAAAGCCTCCTTGAAACCGGCAGGCGTCGTCACCGAACCATCGGGATTGCGCCGGCACCCTTCGCGATCACCCGACTGGTTGAGCGGCGCCAGCACTTCTGAAGCAAACTTGCCGCATTCTTCCACCACCGTATCCACCAGATCGCTGCTGGTTTCGGCAAAGCCTGCAAGGTGGGCATAATTATCCACCTTGAGCACTTCGTTGATCACGAACCGGACGTCGCGCGCGGGCGCCTTGTAGATCGGCATTGTCGGGGTTCCTGCGGTTTAGGGCCTCAGCCCTTGATGGTAGTAGAATCGATGTTTTCGACGAGCGCGATAAAGTCGCTCAATTCCTTGATCGCAGCATCGATATCATCGCGCTGCTCGGTCAACCGCGCGGCCTTTTCACGGCACCGCTCGATTGTCACCTGGCGCTGACGGCTGCGACCATCGCCAAGATCGTATAGATCGATCATTTCCTTGATCTCGGTCAGGCTGAAACCAACGTTCTTGGCCCGCATGATCCACGCGAGCCGCGCCCGGTCCCGCTTGGAATAGATCCGCGACAAGCCAGCCCGCGATGGCGAAATCAGCCCTTCATCCTCATAAAAGCGCAGCGCCCGTGCGGTTACGGCAAATTCAGCGGTAAGGTCGGAAATCGTGAACTGTTCCCGCTGCAAGGCATCGGGTCGATCAAGGTGCGCGCCATCGTGCGACGCGGGGCTGACGCCAATTTGTTCCATTGGCGAACCTTAGCTTACCTTTACGTAAGCGTCAATTATCGACACGCACCAGCTGATCGCCATCCAGCCGGCGATAGAAACAGGTGGGGGCATTGGTGTGGCATGCCGGGCCAGCAGGATCGACCAGCAGGATCAACGCATCCTGATCGCAATCGACCCGAATTTCCCGCACCCGCAGCACGTGGCCCGAACTTTCACCCTTCATCCACAGCCGTCCGCGCGATCGGGAATGAAAATGCGCCATCCCGGTTTCCCGCGTCCGGGCAAGGGCTTCAGCGTCCATGAACGCCACCATCAGCACATCACGCGTGGCGGCATCGACGGCGATCGCAGTCAGCAGTCCATTGGCATCGAATTTGGGCAAAAACGCGCTACCTTGTTCGCGCATCTGGGCGTCAATTTCAGTCATGCGTCCCTTTTGTTGCAAGATAACCACAGATGTCGATCAAAAACTGTGCGAACACGCCTTCGCACTTCCCAAACTGTCCAGTTTCGCGGACTGATTGCACCGCGGAACCACCGCCTGACAGACCAGCGGCACCACGGTGCCCATGGCCAAGGTTCGGGGATAAATCTAGTCCGGCCAACCGGACAACCGCATGAGGGATTGGGCCAAGCGATCCGGGGGGATCGCCTTATCGCGCAAGCGTAGCCCGCGAGTTTCGTCACGAGAACGCCCGGAGCTTCGGTTCCGGGCGTTTTCGTTAGGGCGTTATCCCGCTTCGGGTTCGCTGCTGGTCCTATTGCCGTGCAGCGCTTCGTCCAGCACGCGAGCAAAGCACGCGATCCGCACGGCCTGCGCCCCCGCTCGCAATAACGCGCCAACGCACGCATCGGTGGTAGCACCGCTGGTCAGCACATCGTCGACCAGCACGATCCGCCGCCCGGCAATACCTGCAAGGCGTTTGGGATTCGCGGTGATTGCTCCACGTAATGCCCGTGCGCGGGCCTTTCGCCCCATTCCGCCCAGCATTGGTGTGGACTTGGGCCGTACCAGCGCGTCAACCAGCAAATCACCGCCGCGCATCCGCGCCAGCTCCCGGGCGATCAAGGCAGACTGGTTGAACCCGCGCGACCATAACCGCCAGCGATGCAGCGGCACTGGCACAAAGCTCCACCCGTTATCGATATCGGCTGGCAACCGCGCCGCAATCAGCCGCGCCAGCAGATCCGCCAACGCGATTTTCCCGCCATGCTTGAATGCCAGCACCAACTGCCGTGAAGCATCGTTGTACAGCGTGGCCGCCGTAATCCCGGCGTGGCGCGGCGGATCGGCCAGGCATGGCGCGCAAATCGATCCTACCGCCACTTCGGGCGGAAATGGTCGTTGGCACTGCACGCAGGCCGGCTCCCCCGGGATGAGCAGCTCGGCCCAGCACGCCGCACACAGCCCCGCTTGCGCGGCCAGCCCCGCCCCGCACAGCGGACAACGCGGCGGGAACACGAGATCGACGACAGGCGCAAGGAACCGGGGAACTTGCATCGCCACGCGGGTATCGCTTGCACCGCGGCCCAGCGCAAGGCACTGGCGGGCGCATGAGCGCAAATGCCCCGCCGCAGATCTTTGCCCCGGCCCGCCGGATCGCCGCGCGGCGGCGCGCACGGGTGATGCAATCCCGGCCAGATGCCGCGCGCTATCTGATCGACGATATGGTTGAAGACGTGCTCGAACGGCTGGCCTTCCTGCGCCATGCCCCAACCCGGGCGCTGGTCATCGGCGACACCCGCGGCGCGTTGACCGCGGCCCTGCAAGCGCAAGGAGCCGTGGTTAGCACCGCCGATGCGGCCGATGGGTTTGACGAAGAACGCCCCTACCCTGAAACCGGGTTCGACCTGATCGCCAGCCTTGGCTCACTGGATACGGTGAACGACCTGCCGGGCGCGCTGATCCACCTGCATCGGGCACTGGCCCCGGGTGGGCTGGCAATTGCCAGCTGCCTTGGGGCGGGGAGCCTTGAACACTTGCGCGCCGCCATGCTGGCGGCGGATGGCGATCGCCCTGCCCCGCGGCTGCATCCGGCCATCGATGTCCGGGCCGGTGGGCAATTGCTGCAACGCGCCGGCTGGGCGCAGCCGGTGGTCGACAGCCGCAGCCTGACCGTGCGGTTTAGTAACCTTGACAGCTTGATCACCGATCTGCGGGCGCAGGCATTGGGCAATGTGCTGGCCCGATCCGGCCCGCCGCTTGGCAAGGCCGGGTTGCACACCGCCCGCGCGGCGTTTGGCGAACGCACGCTCGAACGGTTCGAAATCCTGACCCTGTCGGGCTGGAAAGCTTAACCCAGCGCGGCTTGCGCCGCCGCGAGCCGTGCGATCGGCACCCGGAACGGCGATGCGCTGACGTAATCCAGCCCAACCTGTTCGCAAAACGCGATGCTGGCCGGATCGCCGCCGTGTTCGCCGCAGATCCCCAGCTTGATATCAGGGCGGGTCTTGCGCCCGCGCGCGGCCGCCAGTTCAACCAACTGGCCGACCCCTTCCACATCAAGGCTGACGAAAGGATCGCGCGCAAACACGCCCTTTTCAACATAGACGCCGAGGAACTTGGCCGCATCGTCGCGGCTCAGGCCAAGCGTGGTCTGGGTCAGGTCGTTGGTTCCGAACGAAAAGAATTCACCCACTTCAGCGATCTTGTCGGCCAGCAGCGCCGCGCGCGGCAGTTCGATCATCGTGCCCACCTGATAGTGCAGCACGCGCCCCTTTTCCGCGAACACCGCGGCCGCGGCCTCATCGACCACCGCTTTCAGGATTTCCAGTTCGCGCGGGGTTGCAACCAGCGGGATCATCACTTCCGGCACCGGTGCAGCACCGCCGGCGGCGGCGACATCGCACGCCGCCTCAAAAATCGCGCGGGCCTGCATTTCGTAGATTTCCGGGAAGGTGATCCCCAAGCGGCACCCGCGATGCCCCAGCATCGGGTTGAATTCATACAATTCCGCCGCACGGCGCTTCAGCGTTTCCACGCCGATGCCGATGGTTTCGGAAAGTTCGGAAAATTCGGCGTCCGAATGTGGCAGGAATTCATGCAGCGGCGGATCGAGCAGGCGGATTGTCACCGGCAGGCCGGCCATGACATCGAAGATCGCGTGGAAATCGGCGCGCTGTTCGGGCAGCAGCTTGGCCAGTGCGGCACGGCGCCCGGCTTCGTCTTCGGCCAGGATCATTTGCCGCACAGCAGCAATCCGCTGGTCATCGAAGAACATGTGCTCGGTCCGGCACAGGCCGATCCCTTCGGCACCAAACTGGCGCGCGGTGCGGCAATCGGCCGGGGTTTCGGCGTTGGTCCGCACTTTCATCCGCCGATACTTGTCGGCCCATTCCATCAGCGTTCCGAAATCGCCGATCAGCTCGGGCTCGATCGTCTTGACCAGCCCGGCCATGACATCACCGGTGGTGCCATCCAACGTGATGACATCGCCTTCCTTCAACTCACGATTGCCGATCCGCAGCGTGCGGGCGGCCATGTCGATCGACAGCGCCGAAGCGCCCGAAACGCACGGCCGGCCCATCCCGCGGGCCACCACCGCAGCGTGGCTGGTCATCCCGCCGCGCGCGGTCAGGATCCCCTTGGCCGCGTGCATCCCATGGATGTCTTCGGGGCTGGTTTCCACGCGCACCAGAATAACTGCTTCGCCGCGTTCGGCGTGGGCCTGCGCGGTATCGGCATCAAGCACGATCGCCCCCGAAGCCGCGCCGGGCGATGCCGGCAACCCCTTGGCCAGCACATCGCGCGGCGCATCCGGATCCAGCGTGGGGTGCAGCAACTGGTCCAGCGCCATCGGATCGACCCGGCGGATGGCCGCGCGTTCATCGATCAGCCCTTCGCCAACCATGTCGACCGCCATCTTGAGCGCGGCCTTGGCGGTGCGCTTGCCGCTACGGGTTTGCAGCATCCACAGTTTGCCGCGTTCCACCGTGAATTCGATGTCCTGCATATCGCGGTAATGCTTCTCAAGCAGTTCGAACACCGCGGCCAGTTCGGCATAAGCCTGTGGCATGGCTTCTTCCATGCTCAGCGGCTTGGCCCCGGCACGTTCGCGCGAATACTTGGTCAGGTATTGCGGGGTGCGGATCCCGGCGACCACGTCTTCGCCCTGCGCGTTAACCAGCCATTCGCCGTAATAAGCCTTTTCGCCAGTCGCCGGATCGCGGGTGAAGGCCACGCCGGTGGCACTGGTATCACCCATGTTGCCGAACACCATCGCCTGCACGTTAACCGCAGTGCCCCAATCGCCGGGGATGTCGTTCAACCGGCGATAAACCTTGGCGCGGTCGGAATCCCAACTGTCGAACACGGCGCGGATCGCACCCCACAGCTGTTCAGCCGGATCTTGCGGGAACGAGCGACCCAGGTGCCGATCGACAATCGCCTTGTATTCCTTGACGAGCGCCTGCCAATGTTCAGCACCCATCTCAACATCGGCATAAAAGCCGTTGTCTTCCTTGGCGATTTCAAGCGCGTCTTCGAACAAGTGGTGATCGAGGCCAAGGACCACATCGGCATACATATGGATGAACCGGCGATAACTGTCCCACGCGAACCGGGCATCGCCCGAAGACGCCGCCAGCCCGGCAACCGTCTGATCGTTCAGGCCAAGGTTCAGGACCGTGTCCATCATGCCGGGCATCGAAACCCGCGCGCCAGAACGCACCGAAACCAGCAGCGGATCGGCCGGATCGCCAAACTTTTTGCCAACAGCGCGTTCGATATGGCCCAGCGCTGCCGCCACTTCGGCCTTCACGCTATCGGAAAAGTCACCGCCTTCGGCCAGGTAGCGCACGCATTCTTCGGTGGTGATGGTAAACCCCGGCGGAACCGGCAGACCGATCCCGGCCATTTCGGCAAGGTTCGCCCCCTTGCCGCCCACCACCGTTTTATCCTTGGCGCGGGGATCGCTGTGCGTAGCGCCGCCGCCGAACGTGAATACGTATGCAACCATGGATCCAAGCCACTCCCCGAACCGGCGATTCGCAACCGGTGCGGGATTTGCCTAGCCTTCGATGCGCGAGAAGTCAGCCATTTTGTGCACTGCAGCAACAAACCGCGCCAGCAGCCCTAATCGCGCGTCGCGTTTGGTGGCATCGGCGTCGTTTACGGTCACATCTTCGAAGAAGGCATCGACCGCCGCGCGCAAGCCGGCCAGCGCTGCCATCGCCCGGGTAAAGTCTTCGGCAGCGATCGCGGCTTCGGCCCGCGGTTCGGCATCGTCCAGCGCCGCGATCAGCGCTGCTTCCGCAGGTTCAGGGGCCGGATTGACCGCGCCAACTGCGAATTCTTCCTTTTTGAGGATGTTCGCGGCCCGCTTGTAACCTGCCAGCAGGTTCGCGCCATCATCAGTGCCGATAAAGGCCTGCAGCGCATGCACGCGGGCGAGCAGGCGGACCAGATCATCCTCACCGCCCAGCACGAACACCGCGTCAATCAAATCGTGGCGCACCCCGGCTTCGCGCTGCTGTACCTTCAGGCGGTCAGCAAAAAACGCCAGCACATCGCCCTCACCCACGCCAAAGCGCAGACTGTTGGCAGTAATCAACTGGATGATCCCCAGCGCCGCCCGGCGCAGCGCAAACGGATCCTTTGATCCGGTCGGCTTTTCATCGATCGCAAAGAAGCTGCGGATCGTATCCAGCTTATCAGCCAGTGCCACCGCCACAGTAACCGGCGCGGTGGGGACGTCATCGCCCTGCCCGACCGGCTTGTAATGATCGCGGATCGCATCGGCCACGGCATCGGGTAGCCCCTCGGCGCGGGCATAATACCCGCCCATCAGGCCTTGCAGTTCGGGGAATTCCCCCACCATCTCGGTGACAAGATCGGCCTTGCACAGCTCTGCCGCACGGCGGGCCAGCGCGGGATCGCAGTTTGGCACGATGCCTTCGCTGGCCAGCCATTCGGCCAATTGCGCCACGCGTTCGACTTTGTCGGCCACGGTGCCAAGCTTTTCGTGGAACGTGATCCGGGCGAGCTTCTTGGCCTGATCGGCCAGCGTGGTCTTGCGGTCCTGCTGCCAGAAGAAGCTGGCATCGGACAGCCGTGCGGCCAGCACTTTGCGATTGCCCGCCACGATTGCCGCCCCGCCGTCGCTGGCGGCGATGTTGGCGGTGCAGACGAACGCGTTGGCCAGTTTGCCACCCTGTTCGCACACGAAATACTTCTGGTTGGTGCGCGCGGTCAGTTGGATCACTTCGGGCGGCACTTCCAGATAGGCTTCGTCAAACCGGCCAAGCAGCGGCACCGGCCATTCGGTAAGGCCGGCATTTTCGATCACCAGCCCTTCGTCCTCGACCAGCGTCAGACCTTCTGCCGCAGCGGCCGCCTTGGCCCGTTCGCGGATTAGGTCCTGCCGCTCTTCGTGATTGACGATTACGTGCGCCAACCGCAGCTTTTCGGCATAATCGTGCGCGCCGCCGATGGTAATGTCGCCCGGTGCGTGGAACCGGTGGCCGCGCGTGGCATAGCCGGAGCGGATCCCGCCGGCTTCGCAGTCCACCAGCGCATCGCCCAGAACCGCCACGATGCCCGACAGCGGCCGCACCCAGCGCGCGCTTTCGCTGCTGATCGAAGCCGCGCCCCAACGCTGCGATTTGGGCCACGGAAAAGCGCGAACGATGGCCGGGATCGCCTCGGCCAGCACATCGGCCGTGGCGCGGCCCGGCTTGTCGATGACGGCAAACAGCACCCCATCACGATCCACCAACTGATCTTCGCGCAGGCCAGTTTTGCGCAGGAACCCTTCCAGCGCTTGGGGCGGCGCGCCCACCCGCGGCCCTTTGATTTCTTCGGCCACCGCGGCGGTCGCCAATGGCAGCGCCCGCGCGATCAACGCCAGCCGCCGCGGGGTAGACCACACGGTAACCTCTCCCACGGCAACCCCGGCCGCGTCCATTTCCTTGCGGAACAGCTTTTCCAGATCGGCGCGCGCGCCGGCCTGCATCCGCGCCGGAATTTCTTCAGAGCGCAGTTCAAGAAGGAAATCGGCGCTCACAGGCTCCACTCCGG
>JBDKLL010000113.1:0-12593 GCA_039795595.1 Pseudomonadota bacterium | reverse complement strand
GCATAGGCCAGCAGGGGATGATCGTATCGATCCTCGCTTTCCCAGATGATCCCGGCCAGATCGCCCTGGCGCAAGAACACCGCATCAACGCGCAAGGCATCGGGTGCGGGCGTGGTCAACGCGGCCATCATCGGACGCGGAAAATTGACGGTCCAGAAGCGCGGATCGAACCGCTGGATCCAGTCGCTGTCCTGCCCTTCGCGCGTTGCCGCCAGCCAGAAAGCCATGATCGGTCCCTTCAGTATTCGCTGAGCGCGCGGCGCACTGCGCTGGCCACTTGCCGGCTTGAGCGTTGCAGCGCCTGCGCTGCGCCGGTGCCCGGCGGGGCGGTGATCGTGATCGCAACTTTGACATCGCGGGCGGGGCCGCCAAGGCTGGGTTCGATCCGCCCGGCGCTGGTAGGCACGAACAGTTCCGGGCCGCGTTCACCCACCACATAGCCGCGCCCGGGGGCCACTGCGCCGCCCGTGGCTCGCCCGGGCAAGCCGAGCAGGCCGGCAACCAGCCCGCCAAGGTTCAGCAGGCTACCGCCCGTGCCGCTTGAGCCGCCCGGGCTTAATGCGCCCAGCAGGCCGGTGGCAGCCTGCCCGGCAATCGCATCGAGCACGCCGAACGCAATTTTGCGCAATTCCTCGAAGCCCAGGCTGCCCTTGCGCAATGCGCCAACCAACCCGCGCTCCAGTGCATCACCGGCCCGGGCGAAGCCGCCAACCAGCGTACCGTCAAACGTGCTGCGCATTGCGGCAACATCGGCGGCAAACCCCTGGGTATTGGCGCGGACGTCGATCAACAGGCTGTCCACGGTATCAACCATTGTCATGCTCCATCAGGCGGTTGAGTTCGGCGCGATCGAGCGGCGATGCCGCGTCCACTTCGGGGGCCAGCACTGCAGCCAATTCGGCCGGGGTGGCGTGCCAGAATTCTGCGGGTCGCCAGCCCAGCAGCCGCGCCGCCAGTCCCGCCAGCCGATTGGCGCCGGGGCCGAACTGCCGGGGTGCTTTGGTGGTCATGCCGGTGGGCCACCATCACCCTGCAGGATCTGGCCCAGCACCGCGCGCAGCGGCTTGCTGGCGGCCGCCAGCCCCGCGGCCAGCACGGCTTCGCCCACGCGCTGGCGGGTCAGCCCGGTGCTTTCCGCCAGACAGTGCCAGAACAGCGCGGCAACTTCGCCCAGCTTGAGCTGCCCCGACCCCGCCCGTTCGACCAGCGCGAACAGCGGGCCGAGTTCGTCCTCGGCCGCGACCAGGGCGGTAAAGCTGGGACGCAATACATGGGCCGTGCCATCGATTTGCAGGGTGGCTTCCCCGCGCCAGGGGTTGCTCATACCGCGGCGACCGGGCCGGAGCTTTCAAGGCTCAGGGTATAGTTGCGCTCGCCGTTGAAATCGCCCGAATAGTCGAGCTTCTGAACCAGAAACCGGCCGCGTAGCCTTTCCCCGTCCTCGAAGCTGAGTTCGTAAGAATCAAGCGCGCCGTTCATCGCGTTGGCACGCAGTTGGGCTTCGGCTGCACTGCCAAGGAAGATCCCGGCGGCGCTGACCGAAACTTGCCGCACGCCAGCGCCCGAGAGGATTTCGCGCCAGCCGCCGCTGTCCTTGGAGGTGGTCACCACCATATCGCCGCTGACCGACATGTTGGTGGTGCGCAGCCCGGCGACGGTGCGATAGGTGGCGGGCGATCCGCCATCGGAAATCTTGAGCAGGAAAGCACTGCCTTTCTGGGCTGGCATGGGATTCTCCTTTCAGGGCTGGTCAGTGTTCAGAGCCGCTCAATCCGCCAGAACGCGGAAGCGGTATTCGATCAGGATCGCGCGAAGGTTGCCGTCACGCTGTTCGGCGCGGGTCCGCAGCACCGTGGCGGTCACCACACGGAACCCGGCTTGCGCGGCGGGCAGCATGGCCATGCGCTGTTCGATCGCGGTGCACAGGGCGGCGGCGCTATCGGGCCGGTCGCCGCGGCAGTGCAGTTCCAGCGCGATCCGCACTTCGCGGCCGATGCGATCCTTGGCGCTCCAATCGGTGCTGGCGCTGGCGGCGATCGCCAGCCACGGCAGGGCCGCGCGCATAGGGGTTTCCTCGCTTACGGAATTCAGCGTTCCGGCCAGTGCGGGATCGGCCGCCAGCCACGCAATCAATGCGGCGCGCAAGGGGATTTCCACGGTGCTATCCTTTCGTAAACAACGGCCAGAGCAGGCTGGCCCGGCGCCAGCGCGCGGCGCGGCCAACCGGCATCGCGCGCAGTGCCGCGGCATGCGCAAGGGCATGGGCACGGGCCAATTGGCGGGCCTGTTCGATCAGGCGCGCGGCGATCGGGGCAAAGTCGGTCATGCCAGCCGCAGTTGCCGCCATGGCCGCCACATCGCGGCGATGGCCGCCGGAGGCAGCGGGGCGGCGGCACCATCTTCGCGGGTGCGATACTGGTGCGCGGCCAGGCGCAGGACGCCGTGCCGCAGCGCATCGGGCAGGCCGGACCAATCGCTCGCCAGTCCGGCGGTGAACCGCACCGCGATCCGCCCGGCCGATCCCGGGTTGCGGATCCGCACCCGACCAGTGCCATCTGCGCCAAGGTCGATCGCATAATCGGCCACGGGCAGGGTAAAGCGCGCGCCTTCGGCGGGCAGGCCCTGCACCGCGGTGATCGCCTGCACGGGGCGGGTGTTCAGCACGCTCCATTCGCTGGTGACCGGCAGGATTTCTTCGCAGCCCTGTTGCAGCGGCATGACGCCGGTAAAGTCTTCGCAGAGGTCGAACGCGGCTAGCAGCAGCGCGGCCAGCGCCGGGTCCTCCGCGGTGGTGGTCAGGCCGAGCCAGTCCTTGAGCTGTGACAGGGCTGCGGCTTGGGCCGCGGCCGGGATGACGATTGCCCGTTTCATGGCGATCTCCATTTGGCAGGGTGTCAGAATACGGGGGTGCGCCCGCGCCGCCGGGGAGGCACGGCGCGGGCGCGGGGCCGCGAGCAGGGAGGGACCCGCGGCCGCCAACAGTTAGAGCGAGATCTTGAGCAACTTGATCGCGTCGCTATCGAGCACCTGCCCGCCGATCCGCTTGGTCGCGTAAAAGTTTACGAACGGCTTGTTGGTGAACGGATCGCGCAGGATTGTGGTGGCCTTGCGCTCGGCGATCAGATAGCCGTTGCGGAAGTTGCCGAACGCGATCGGCAGGGCGTTGGCGGCAATGTCCGGCATGTCTTCGGCCTCGATCACCGGATAGCCCAGCAGCCGCGCCGGGGTTCCTTCGAGCACGCCCTGCTGCCACAGGAACGACCCATCGGCAGCCTTGAATTTGCGCACCGTTGCCAGCGTCTTCGAATTCATCACGAACACTGCACCTTGGCGATGTCCGGCCTTGAGCGAATGAACCAGGTCGATCAACTTCAGTTCGGGCGCAGTGTCGAACGCGCTGGCGTTGCCGCTGGCGATGAACTGCAGCGTTCCGAACGGGCGCGTCGGATCGGTCACGTTGCTGTTCGGTGCGGCCAGAAAGCCTTTGGGCTGGTTGGTGCCGGTGCCGTTGATGAACGCGGCCCCTTCGGCGCGGGCAAATTCCATCGCGATTTCGTTGGCCAGCCAGCCTTCGAGATCGAATTGCGCATCATCGAGCATCGCCTGACTGGCCGATGGATTGGCGTAAAGTTCGCCCATCGGCGGAACGATTTCGTTGAACTTCAACGTGGCGGTATCGGGCCGTGCGGTTACTTCGCTGACCCAGCCCGATGCCGAACTGCCGGTGGTCACCAGTTTGCGATAACCCGCAGTGCCGGTTTGAACCACTTGCGCGATCGAACGGATCGGGCTGATCAGCTTAAGCTGGGCGGCGATCAGCGCGTCGATTTCACGCGGCACCGCAAACCCGCCATCGGCGGTAACCACGCCGCTGATCGATTTGAGTTCGCTTTCGCGCCCGCTGCGCAGATAGCCATCGACAAAGCCCTTGAGTTCGGGGCTGGGGGCGGCACCATTGCTGATCACCGGGCGCGCTGCGGCGCGGCCCACGCGTTCCAGCCGGGATTTCACTTCTTCGACATCGCTGCGCAACGCGCCCAGCGCCGCATCGGCGGCATCCTGGCGCGAAACGATGTCGAACGAGGCATCAAGTGCATCGAGCGACGAAGGGTTGTCTATCGGGGCAGTATCCATAGGGGCAGTAGCCATTGGCGTGTTCACCTTTCACGAAACAGGCCGCCCGAATGGACGGCCAGATCCTTTGACAAGCTCGACAGGAGCGGGTGCGGGATGGGCGGATGGAATACCGGCGGCGATCATTGCCGCTGGCCGGTGCGCTTGCTCAGGCGACGAGGTGAACCCGCGCGCCGTGCTGCATGGGATGGGTGACCAGGCTGATTTCGAACAGGTCAATCCCGGTCAGGTTGCGGCCGGCGGCGTCGCGGGTGAATTCACGGGCGCGATAGCCGAATGACAGGCCCGTCACCGTGCCGCGGTTGAGATCTGCCGCAGCCCGGCCGGCGGGGTTGTCGATCACCGCGATCACCCGCAGCCCGCGTGCGTCTTCGTGGGCCTGTGCGATCCACCCGATCCGCAGATCAGGCCGGTGCTGCCAATAGAGCGGCAGCGGGGTGGTGCGATCGGCCAGCGTTTGCGCGAAGGCGCCGGGGCGGATGGTGTCGCGCCCGGCATCGCGGCGGTTGAACAAGGCCGCATAACCGGCAAAGCGCAGCGGGCCGCTCATTTCAGCAGCCCGGTGGTGCCGGTGCGCCACGCGATTCCCAGCAGCAGCAGCGCCAGCACCCCGCGCACCACCCACGCGATCGCGGCCTTCCACGCGCTGGCCTTGGCATCGCGCCACGCCTGCAACAGTTCGCGCAGTTCGGATACGTCGGATCGGGCTTGCGGGTCGTCCAGCCCCAGTCGCAGCATCACGCGTTGCGCCCCCAGTTCGCTGGCCTCTTCGACGATCGCGCGCAATGTGATGAGATCGCCCCCGGCGTGATCGGCCTGGGCCAGCAACCGCGCCACCATGTCTTCGCGGCTCACCGCGCCACTCCGGCCGGTTGGGCAGGCAGTCCGAGCAGCGCACGTTTTTCGGCCGGTTCGAGGAAGTCGGCACTGCCGATTTGCGCCCAGAGCCGTTCGCGGTCTTCGGACAGCGCCGGAACCCGGTCCAGATCGATCGCCAGCGGTGCGCCCGGAAACCAGGTTTCCAGCCCTTCGCCCAACGCCGCCAGCAGCTTGGCCGCCAGCGGCAGCAGCGTCAGCCGCCACAGCGCGCGGTTGGCTTCGCGGTAGTTGGCATATGTGCTGTCGCCCGGCAGCCCCAGCAGCATCGGCGGCACGCCAAATGCCAAGGCGATGTCGCGTGCGGCGGCGGCTTTCAGTTCGGCAAAGTCCATGTCGGCCGGGGTCAGGCTGAGCGCCTGCCATTTCAGCCCGCCTTCCAGCAACATCGGCCGGCCGGCATTGCCGTGCCCGGCATAGGCCTGAAGCAGTTCCCCCTTCAGCCGTTCGAACTGCTCGGCCGTCAGGGTGCCGGCGTCCCCCGGGTCATAAACCAGTGCACCCGAAGGCCGCGCCGCGTTTTCGAGCAGCGTGCGGTTCCAGTGTGCGGCGGCGTTGTGCGTGGCCACGGCCTGATCGGCGGCGGTCAGGCAGCCTGCGCCGTAATGGTCATCGGCCGGGTGGAACGAACGGATATGGATCAGGTTGGGTGCGGCATCGGCATCCAGCACCGGGATCGTCAGCGGGGTGTCGCCCACTTTGTAGGCATAGGCGGTGGGCCAGCCATCGCTGCCAGCGATCACGCTGATCCGTTCGGGCCGCAGCGCGAACAATTCGACCGGCAGCCCCGCGCCGTCCTTGATGATCTGGACATAGGCGTTGCCATGCAGCAGCAACTGGCTGGCCAGTGTTTCCAGCAACGATTGCCCGGCGCTGGTGGCGCTGACTAGGCGGGTCAGCGTCGGTTCGGTGGCCACCAGCGGGGCTCCGCCGATCCCATCGGCCACCAGCCGCACCGCCCGCTGCGCTACGGGATTATCAAGATAGGCCCGCCGCGCCGCGGACAGGTAATCGAACGGCGCGTGGGTGCCACCGCCATCCCCATAGAACCACGGAGAAACAAAGCTGCGCGCCAGTGGTGCACGAGACGTCGCACCGCCCTTGAAGGCGGCGGCAAGGCTGTGAAGGAACGACATCGGATGCCTTTCGCTGGAGGTGTCAGTCGAATTGGTGGTGTCAGTCAAACGCGTGGCGAACCCGTGGAATTCGCCGGGGTGCAAGCATCAGTTCGCTCAGGGCCCAGACCAGCGCGTCGGCGCGGTCGGGGGAGCGGCCGGGGCCGTGGTACGTTCCGCCTGCGATCAGCCCGCAGAGCTGGTCTTCAAGGTGGGGTAACTGTCCGACATGGCGGACGCGGCCGGCTTCGTAGAGCGCCGCAACCGGTTCAGCGCGGGCAGTTTTGCCGTGGCGGGCGTGCACCAGCCGGATCGGCAGCGAAACATCGGCGGCGCGCAGCACGCTTTCGACCATTGCCCCGCCCTGGTTGGCTTCGGCAACGACCCGATCGGCGTGCCATGCCGCCGCGGCATGGGCGACGGCCCGCGCCCAGCGTTCCGGGCTGGCGCGCTCAACACTGGCATCGGCCAGCACCCGTGCGATCCCGTCTTCGCCTTGCGCGCAGACCACGATCCCACAGGCATCGCCCTGGTTGGAGGCCGGGGGATCAACGCCAATCACCACCCGCGCCGGGGGGCTGGCGGCGGCGGCTTCACGGCAACCTTCCAGCAGGGCGCGGGTCCACAAGGCGCCGTCCATTTCGGCGATCAGTTCGCCGTCCAGTTCCTGCCGGCCCAGCGCCGAGCCGCCATATTGGCGACGAATGTCATGGATGAAGCGATCGGGCAGATGGTCGGCGTTATCTTCGGTGCGGCCGCGCGCCAAGGCGGTGTTCCGATCGTTCAGCAGGTGCTGCAACAGCGGCGTGGCCCGCGGGGTGGTGGTAACCAGCACGCGCGGTCGGTTGCCCAACCGTAAGCCCAGCCGCAGGTTATCCCAGGCGTGCCGGGCGCGGTCGCTGGCACAGTCCCACTTGGCCAGTTCATCGCACCATGCGTGGCTATGTTGCGGCCCGCGCAGGCTGTCGGGATCGAGCGCGGAATAAAGCGTGGCTTGCGCTCCGTTGGGCCATGTCAGCCGCCGCAGCGACGGTTCGAATACCGGCCGGCTGCGCGGCGGGCATACGGCAAGCAGCCCGCTTTCGCCTTCGACCATCACCGCGCGCGCTTCACCCAGCGATGCGGCGACCAGCGCAATCCGTGCAGCCGGATCGGCCGCTGCGGTTTCGCGGACCCATTCGGCCCCGGCGCGGGTCTTGCCGAACCCGCGCCCGGCCATGATCAGCCACGTGCCCCATTCGCCCGGCGGCGGCAATTGTTCGCGCCGGGCCCACAAACGCCAATGGTGCGCGAATTCGCGGGCCTGTTCTTCGCTCAGGTCTTTAAGTGCGCGCAGCCGTTCGGGTTCGGGCGTGTCGAGCAGCGCGTGCAACAGCGCGGCATCAGGCATCGTTGCCACTTTGGGGTGCGGCGGCGGCGGAAGTGTTCAGGCGGCGTTGGCGCATTTTTTCCAGCTTGGCGTTGATTGCCAGAATGATGGCTTCGGCATCTTCGTTGTCGCGGATCGCGCGTTGGCGGGCGGCTGCATCGCGGTGCGCGGCGAGCAGCCGAAACGCGGTGGCGTTATCGAACGCGCGAACCCCGCGCCGGGCATTGGTGGCTGGTTTCACTTCACCGCTGCGCAACCGATGCAGCAATTCCATTTCAAGATGATCGTACCCTTCGCACAAGGCGCGTTGCCATGCGCGGTTGAATTCGGGGTTGTGGCGGCGGGCGTCATACGCGGTGGCAGTGGCGATGCCAGCCATGCGCGCTGCGGCAGTGACATTCGACGTTGCGGCCAGTTCGGCCAGAAACGGCTTCGCCCACTGCGTGAAGCGTGGCGAGAGCACAGGCACAGAGGTGCCGCGCCGGCCGGGCCGGGAAGAATGCGCCATGCGAACGGGTTCCGTGTGCTGGAAGGGGGCGGACAAGGCGATCCGAATCGGTTTATCGCGATGTTCTGTATATGTACCGAAACAGCGTTACGATGTCAAGATTAATAACCAAATAGGTTATAAAAGCGCCAGGCTTGTCGCCAGCAAGGCAGGCGGCTAGGCAAGCGGCGGAATTGCCTGAAGGATGTTGCATGCTGCGCCGCCTCTATGACTGGACCCTGGCCAAGGCCGCCGATCCGCGTGCGGAGTGGTGGCTGGCGGCGTTTTCGTTCGTTGAAGCCAGCTTTTTCCCGATCCCGCCGCACCCCTTGCTGGGGATCATGTGCCTGGCCGAACCGAGGAAGGCCGTGCGCTTTGCCCTGATCGCCACGTTCGCTTCGGTCGCGGGTGGGTTGCTGGGCTATACGATTGGCCACTTCCTGTACGACAGCATCGGCGATCAATTGCTCGCGCTGCTTGGGCTATCGGCAAGCTTCCCCAAGGCAGCGTGCTACTTGCGCGAATACGGGGCCGAAATCATCATGATCAAGGGTGCCACTCCGATCCCGTTCAAATTGCTGACGATTACGGCCGGATTTATCGGTATGCCGCTGCTGACCTTTATCGGTGCCAGCATCGTCAGCCGATCGATCAGCTTCCTGATCGTGGGCGTGCTGTTCCGGTTGTTCGGCGCCCCGATCAAGGCGTTCATCGACAAGTATCTGGGGCTGGCCACGGCCGCGTTCGCGCTGGTGGTGGTGGCCGGGTTCCTCGCTATCGCCCTGCTGGGCGGCGGGACCAAGGAAACCAGTGCCAAGTGCGCCGCGGCAGCCAGTTCGGCATTGCCGGCAGCAGCGCGCCCGGCGGTTGAGCCAACAGCATGAGCGGGCCTGACATCCGACTCTACCATTGCCGCGATGCGCGCTCGTTCCGGGTGCTGTGGGCGCTGGAAGAACTGGGGCTGCCCTATCAGCTCGAACTGATGAAGTTCCCGCCCCGGGTGTTTGTCGAAGGCTATCGCGATGTAAACCCGCTTGGCACGGTTCCGGCCGTAGTGGTGGATGGCAAGCTGATGACCGAAAGCGCCGCGATCCCGCACTTTCTGGCCACCCGGTTCGGCCCCAGCCCGCTGGCGGTTGCCCCGGACGAGGCGGATTATGCGCCCTACCTTAATTTCCTGCACATGGGCGAAGCCACGCTGACATTTCCGCAGACGATCCACTTGCGTTACACCCAGTTGGAGCCGGAAGAACGCCGCCTGCCGCAAGCCGCAGAAGATTATGCGCAGTGGTTCGGATCACGGTTGCGTGCTGCCGAAAAGCTGATGGGACCGGAATTTGCGTGCGCCGGCCGGTTTACGATGGCGGACATTTCGGTTGGCTATGCGGTGATGCTGGCTGGTTCGATCGGACTGGCTGATCAATTGACCCCGGGCATGATGACTTATCTTGAGCGGCTGTCGCAGCGCGATGGCTTTCGCCGGGCGAAGGTGGCCCAAGGCACGCCGGGCGGCGAAACCAACCCGCTGGGTTAAGCCCCGGCGGCGATCTGCTTTAACAGGGTGGGGTTGTTGATTTCAACAAAGCCATAGCCCTGCCGCAGTGCGCCGGCCCGGATCAGCGCGTGCAATGCCTTGCTGACCGTCATGCGGGTTACGCCGATCAATTCGGCCATATCGTGCTGGGTCAGGGTGATGCGATGCGGCGGCGGTGTGGTTTCTCCGATTTCCGACAACTTGGCGGCCAGCACTTGCCCGGCGTGCTTGCCACGCACGGCCATCAGGTTTTGCATCGCGTAAAGCATTTGATCGCCCAGCAACCGCAGCAACTGGCGCATTGCTGCGGGATGTTCGGCCAGCACTGCTTCGAAATGCGCGGCGGCAATCCACAACAGGCGGCTTGGCCCCACCGCGATCGCATCCACTGCGCGCCGTTTGTTTCGCAGCAGTGCCAGTTCGCCATAGCTTTCGCCGCGGCTCAGCATGGTCAGCGTCACAAACTTGCCGGCCGGGGTGAATTGCCCGATTTTGACCCCTCCCTTTGTTACGATCCAGCAGCCGTCGCCCGCTTCACCTTGTTGCTGGATGATCTGACCATCCGCGAACGAACGCGCCACCGCGCGGTCCAGAAACGGTTGGAGCATGGCTGGATCAAGCCCTGCCAGCAATGAGGCATGGACCGGGTTGCGCCGCGGATGGAAATGTAAATGATTTGACATTTATCGCGTGTGCTAGTCGCTATGATTTGGGTAGACAAGGCCCCGGGGCAAGGGGCAGGGAGTGGACGTGCCGATCGAAAACCTTGTCATTTTGGGCATCTTTGCCGGCTTTGCCGTGCTCGAATTGGTGCGCAGCAATTTCCTGCACAAGCCCGGGCAAACCCGCACCGATGCAATCGTGGAAGTGATCAGCACGCTGTTGCTGACCGGGGGAACCCAACCCGCCATCCTGTTTGTGGTTGAGGCCATGCTGGGGCACTGGCTGCCACAATGGCGCGGGGTACTCAGTGGCATGAACGGGTTCGCGGCCACCGCGATGTTCCTGATCTGTGATGATATGACCCAATATTGGTGGCACCGCGCGTCGCATGCCAGTCCGTGGCTCTATCACTTGCACCGGGCGCACCATGATGCGCAGTACATGTCGGTGCGTCTGACCTACCGGAACAACTTGTTCTACTATGCGATGATGCCGGGGATCTGGCTGTCGGCGGTGCTGATCTACCTCGGCCTTGGTTGGGTCTATGCTGGGTATCTGATCGTCAAGCTGACGGTGATCGCCGGCGCGCACAGCGATGTCGCATGGGATCGCCCGCTTTACCGGATCAAGGCGCTTTCGCCGCTGATGTGGGTGGTGGAACGCACGATCTCCACCCCGGCCACGCACCATGCCCATCACGGCCGCCACGCTGCCGATCCGGCCACGTTCTACAAGGGGAACTACGGCAACTTGCTGTTCTTCTGGGACGTGCTGTTTGGCACCGCGCAGATCACCCGGCAATATCCGGCCAGCTTTGGGGTTGAAAACCTGCCCCCGGCCAGCGCCGGGGAACAGTTGCTTTGGCCGCTGGTGCCGGCGAACCGCGAAGCCTGATCTGCGGCGAAAAGCCGCGCATCAGGCGTTTGCGCTCAACCCAAAATCCCGGCGCGTTTGCCGGCGCGTTCGAACATGCCGATGATCGTCTGCACCTGATCCGCCGAATGTTCGGCGCAAAGCGAGCAGCGCAGCAAGGTCATCCCGGCGGGGGTTGCCGGCGGACGCGCCAGATTCACGTAAAGCCCTTCTTCCAGCAGCGCTTCCCACATCAGCGCCCCGCGTTCGAGATCGGGCATGATTACTGCGATGATCGCGCTTTGCGGTTCATCGGTGCCAAGCTGGAAACCGGCCGCACGCAGGCCCTGGTGCAAGGTGCGTGAATTTTCCCACAAATGCGCACGCTTGTCGCCGGCGTGCATCAGCTTGCGGATCGAAGTGCAGGCCGTGGCGACCACGCTGGGTGGCAGCGAAGCGGTGAACACGTAAGGCCGGCAAACCAGCCGCATGATTTCGAACTTGGGGTGGTTCGAAACGCAGAAGCCGCCAACCGTACCGACCGATTTGGAGAACGTGCCGATCACGAAATCAACATCGTCAAGGCAGCCCTGATCTTCGGCCACGCCGCGTCCGTTGGGGCCGATGAAGCCCATCGAATGCGCTTCGTCGACCAACACCATTGCGCCGTTTTCCTTGGCGATGCGGATCATTTCCCGCAGCGGCGCGATATCGCCTAGCATCGAATAAACGCCTTCGAGGACAACCAGCTTGCCCGCACCTTCGGGGATCCGCTTGAGCCGCTTTTCCAGCGCTTCGATATCGTTGTGCTTGAACGGCACCACTTCGGCATCGCCCATCTTGCAGCCGTCCCAGATCGAGGCATGGCTATCGATGTCGAGCACGATGTAATCGCCCTTGCCGGCGATCGTGCTGATGATCCCAAGGTTGGCCTGGTAGCCGGTGGAAAAGACCATCGCGTGGTCCATTCCGTAAAATTCCTTCAGTGCGTCTTCCACCGCCCGGTGCCCAGCATACGTGCCGTTGAGCACCCGACTGCCGGTGGTGCCTGCGCCGAAATCGTCCAGTGCCTGTTTGCCCGCGGCAATCACATCGGGATCGAACGTCATCCCCATGTAGTTGTAGGTGCCAAGCAGGATCGTTTCGCGGCCGTTGCACAGGGCCACGGTTGGCGAAATCACCTTTTCCATCACCAGATTGAACGGATCGGTAACCCCCGTGGCCAGCAGCGCGCGGCGCTGTTCGATCAGCGGGTCGAACTTGGAAAACAGGTCGGTCGTCATGGAAGTTAGCCTTGCAGCTTGATCACGGCGTCGATCAACTGGCCGTAAGTTTCGATTTCGGCCTGCTGGTTCATCGAAATGATGATGTCGAATTCGTCTTCGATCGCGGCGACGAAGTCCATCACTGTCAGGCTGTCGAATTCAAGATCGCCGGCAAACGTCGAGGCATCGCTGATCGCCACGCCCTTCTTGTTGAAGGGTTCGATCAGCGCGGCGATCTTTGCAGCGGTTTCGGCGCGGTCCATGATAAGCAGTGCTCCAGCAATGATTGTGGCCCTTT
>JBDKLL010000112.1:0-6702 GCA_039795595.1 Pseudomonadota bacterium | reverse complement strand
TGCAATCACCGGCCACTCCCTCCGCCCGTGCTAACGGGTTCAGGTTCAACGGGTCGGGCGATGCTAACCGCCCCTCTCAGCCAAGCGGCTCCCCGGGGATGACGCGGTAATAGACGCTGCGGCGCGGCCCGTCTAGGGCGGGGGGCATGACCATGCTCTATCGCTGCGATGCTCCGGCTGCTGCCATCGCCAAGGCGTTTGGCGCGGCGGCCGGCAGCGATCCGTGGGCCGGCGGACACATCGCGCCGGGCGGGTTTGCCCCGGTGGTTACCGCGGGGCGCGAATTCGTGGCCGGGCCGCGCACCGAACGCCAGCCGCGCCGGCTGATCCCGCGGCTATGGGGCGTGCCGCCACCACCATCTGCCGGTGAGCGCGGCACAGCGGTGGCCAGCGTGCGCAATCCCGATAGCCCGTTCTGGATCGGCAATTTGCGCAACAGCGAATTCCGCTGCCTGGTGCCGGCCACGGCGTTCATGGAATGGGGCAAGGGCAGCGCTGCCGATGGCCGCCGCCGCCAGCACTGGTTCGCCTGCGCCGATCAACCGCTGTTCGCTTTTGCCGGGGTGTGGAAAGACAGCGAAGTGGCCAGCTTTGCCTTGCTCACCTGCGAACCGAACGCGGCGTTGCGGGCGGCCGGGCGTGATGCAATGCCGGTGATCCTGCCCGCCAATGCCGAGGCGCAGCAGGTGTGGCTGCACGGCCCCTGGGCGCAGGCCAAGGCCTTGCTGGAGCCTTATCCGTCCGCGCTGCTGCGCGAAGAGGTTTACTGAAAGCGCGCGGCCCCGGCGATCGACAGCGCCAGGCCCAGCAGCACGGTCGATGCGGCCCAGCCGCGGTGCATATGCGATAGCGTGCGCAGCCAGAACTGGGTGTAGATGTCGCAAAAGCCGAGAATCGCCAGCGCCTCGATCATCATCAGCCCGCCTAGCCCCTTGGCGAGACAGGCCAACACATCCCCCGGCAGCCACGGATTGGCGAGATAGATCACCGTGCCAACCAGCAGTTCGAGCATCCCGCAAACGAATTGCAGCGCGGGCGATTGTTCGACTTCGTCGATCATCGTGCGCCAGATGCCCGGCTTGCGCAGCGCGCCCACGCCCGCAAACAGGGCCGAAAGCCCCAGGATCAGGGCCGACCAGGCGGTAACGTCAAACATCGTGTTCATGCCATCCTCCAACCGCCCCTGACCCCAAGGGCATGATCGGCCAACGATGGGCGGCAGCGCGCCGCTTGTCCAGTGGTTGCGCAAGGCGACTGGACATTAATCGAGCGCTTAAACATACTCTGCCCAAGCCCGGCAAGCGGGCATGGGAGAGAATCGGATCATGGCAACGGCTTCACAGCTGCCGCGCGTCTGCATCATCGGTGCGGGGTGTTCAGGCTTTACCACGGCCAAGCGGCTCAAGGATTATGGCATCCCGTTCGAGATCTTCGAGGCTTCGGACGATATCGGCGGCACGTGGTATTACAACAACCCCAACGGGATGTCGGCTTGTTACCAGAGCCTGCACATCGATACGTCGAAATGGCGGCTCGCGTTCGAGGATTATCCCGTTCCCGCGGAATGGCCCGATTACCCCCACCATTCGCAGTTGCTGCAGTACTTCCACGATTACGTGGACCATTTCGGCCTGCGCCCGCATATCCGGTTCAACACCCGGGTGGAAAAGGCCGAACGCAAGGCGGGCGGCGGCTGGACGATCACGCTGTCAACCGGCGAGGTAAAGCATTATGATGCGCTGGCCGTGGCCAACGGCCACCATTGGGCGGCGCGCATTCCCGAATATCCCGGCCATTTCGATGGCGTGCAGATCCATTCGCACCAATATCGCACCCCGTTCGAACCGGTGAATTGCATTGGCAAGCGCGTGCTGGTGGTGGGCATGGGCAACAGCGCAATGGATATCGCCAGCGAATTGTCGCAGCGGCCGATGGCGCAGAAACTGTTCGTTTCCACCCGCCGCGGGATGTGGATCTTCCCCAAGTATTATCAGGGCCAGCCGCTCGACAAGAACCCGGCCCCGGCATGGCTGCCCAAACGGCTTAAACAGTGGCTGGGCGGGCGCATGGTCAAGAAGCTGGTCGGCAAGATGAGCGATTATGGCCTGCCCGAACCCGAAATCGGCCCGTTCGAAAGCCACGGCACCGTTTCGGGCGAATTCCTGCTGCGCGCCGGATCGGGCGATCTCACCATGAAAGGCGGGGTTGAACGGCTGGACGGCGATGGCGTGATCTTTGCCGATGGCAGCCGCGAACAAGTGGACGTGATCGTCTGGGCCACGGGCTATGACATCAGCTTCCCGTTCTTTGCCGACCCGGCGTTTACCGCCGATGCCGATAACCGCCCGCCGCCCCTGTACAAGCGGATCGTACAGCCCGGGGTGCCGGACTTGTTCTACATGGGTCTGGCCCAGCCGCTGCCGACTTTGGTCAACTTTGCCGAACAGCAATCGAAACTGGTCGCGGCCTATCTGGCGGGCGAATATGCCTTGCCCGATGCTGATGAGATGCGCCGGGTGATCGCGGCCGATGAAGATTACTATACCGGCCAGTATTACGCCGCCCGTCGCCACACGATCCAGCTGGACTTTGATCATTACGTCCATGCGCTGAAGAAGGAATTGGCCAAGGGCGCCCGCCGCGCTGCGGCGCAGGGCAATGCGCGCCCGGTTGCGGCCCGCGAACTGGAGGAGGCATGACCATGGCCAGCACTGCTGCGCAGCGCCCGCTCAACCCCTATGACGTCAGCCAGGATGCGCTCTACGTCGATGATACGTGGCGCGAACCGTTTGCGCGGCTGCGCGCGGAAATGCCGTTGTCGTGGCGGGTGGACAGCCCGTTCGGATCTTACTGGTCGGCGGTTACGCATGATCTGGTGCAGGAAGTGGAGCTGCGCCATGATGTGTTCTCGTCGCGCTGGGATCTGGGCAACATCACGATTGCCGAAGCGGTCAACGGCGAAGGGTTCCCCAACTTCATCGCGCAGGACCAGCCGATTCACACCGCCCAGCGCCGGGTGATTGCCCCGGCCTTTTCGCCCAGCCAGATGCTCAAGCTGGACCAGCAGGTGCGCGAACGCACCAAGATGCTGATGGATGGCCTGCCGATCGGCGAAACGTTCGATTGGGTGGAACGGGTCTCGATCCCGCAAACGCTGGGGATGTTGTGCATCCTATTCGATATGCCGTTCGACGAATGGCGCGATATCAAACGCTGGTCGGATTGGGCCAGCGGGGTTTCGGCCGAAAACCTGACCGACGAATACCGCGCCCAGTTCCTGATGCAGATGGGCGAAATGCTGGCCCGGTTCGACCGCGAACTCGAAGATCGCCGCGGCAAGCCGCCCAGCGATGACTTGCTCAGCCGGATGGTCCATTCCGAAGCCATGGGCCGGATGGAACCGATGGAGCGGATCGCCAACATCGCGCTGCTGATCGTGGGCGGGAATGATACCACCCGCAATTCGATGTCAGCATTGGTTGAAGCGTTCGCTACGTATCCCGATCAGCTTGACCGGCTGCGCGCCGATCGATCGTTGATCCCCAACGCCGCGCAGGAAATCATCCGCTGGCAATCGCCGGTCACGCATATGCGCCGTACCGCGCTGGAAGATACCGAATTGGGCGGTCAGGTGATCCGCAAGGGCGAAAAGATCGTCATGTGGTACATCAGTGCCAACCGCGATGAACAGGTGTTCCCGGATGCCGAACGGTTCGATGTGGGTCGCGATAACGCCCGCCGGCACCTTGGCTTTGGCCATGGTATCCACCGCTGCGTGGGGGCAAAGTTGGCGGAAAACCAGATCGCCACGCTGATCGGGGAAATCGTCGATCGCCAGATCCGGATCGTCCCGCAAGGCGCGCCTGAACGGCTGGCCAGCCCGTTCCTGCACGGCTTCACTTCGGTGCCGGTGCGGATCGAACCATTGTGAGCGAAACCTTCCGCACCCTGCTGGTCGAACGTGAAGGCGCGATCCTGTGGGTACGGCTCAACCGGCCCGAAGTGCTCAACGCCTATACCAGCGAAATGGGTGCGGAACTGGTCCGGGCTTTCATGCAGGCCGACGGCGATGATGATATCGCGGTGGTGGTGCTGACGGCAACCGGCCGGGTATTCTGCGCTGGGGCGGACGTTTCGGCTGGGGCCGGTGCCTTCGATACCGCAAGCGGGGCGGGCGCGAAGAACTTTGGCGCGCGCAGCGATGGTGCACGCGCCGATAGCAATTTCATCGCCGCGATGATGAATTGCCGCAAACCTTCGATCGTTGCGTTTAACGGTTCGGCGGCCGGGGTGGGGCTAACCCTGACTTTGCCGTGCGATATCCGGATTGCCGCCGATACCGCGAAGTTTGGCTGCGTGTTCACCCGGCGCGGACTGGTGCCTGAGGCCGGTTCCGCCTGGTTCCTGCCGCGGTTGGTCGGGCTGGCAACCGCGCTCAAATGGTGCATGACCGGGGCGCTGGTCCCGGCCAGTGAAGCACTGGCCGCCGGATTGGTGACGGAAACGGTGTCGGCCGATCGGGTGGAAGGCCGGGCCCGCGAACTCGCGCTGGAGATTGCGTCCCACTGCTCACCTGTTGCCTTGGCCCTGACCCGGCGAATGCTCTGGCATTTTTCGGGCGAGGCCGGACCGCAAGGTGCGCTGGCAGTGGATGCCGCGCTGAATATCGAACTGGGCGCAAAAGCCGATGTTCACGAAGGGGTGGCGGCGTTTCTGGACAAGCGCGCGCCGCACTTTCCGCTCAAAGTCAGCACCGATCTCCCCGCAACGCCATGGTGGCCGGCTGATCCCACGGACGGATACGGCCGCGCCGAATAAGGTTCGTTCGGGCCAGCTGCCCACACCTAAATTTATCCGCGTTCAGCTTCGCGACAGGGCTGATGCTTGAAGGCGCGCCCTGAAATGGGCAAAAGGCCTGAAATGGGTAACCGGGCGGTGTGGCTGGCGGCGAATATCCGCGCCCCCGAATTGGAGCAAGCAATGGCGAAGTGCGGCAAGGATCTGGGCTGGAATGCCTCGGCGTTGGCGGCGGCGATGGTTGCCGGACTGGTCCCCGCGGCGGCCAGTGCCGCGCGGTTGCCCGAAAACATCCTACCGACGGCAACCGCATCGGCCGCCGCGGCGAAGGCAGCGGCCCCAGCCGGGCCGGCTGTATCACCGCCTAAAGCAACGCCGCCTGCTGCCCCTGCCACCATCCCGACCCCAGCGACCAGCAGCGGCGTTGCTACGGCCACCCCGGCACCCGCGCCGATACCGGTTCCTGACCCGGTGATGACTTGGTCACTGACGGATGCTCAGGCGTTGCTGGTCGTGATTGCCAAGATCGGCGCAGATGGCCTGCTGCCGGACGATTACCAGCCCGACGCCTTGCGCGCGGCGATTGCCAAGGGCGAAGGCGCTGAGCTGGACGCGCAGGCGAGCCGGTCGTTCGTTTGGCTGGCGCAGGACATGCGCGATGGCCGCACCCGCATGGATTCGCGGCTGCAGTGGTTCGTGGTCGATACCGATGTTGATGCCAATCCGGTTGATGCGCTGATGGAGCGTGCGCTGGCCGCCCATGATATTGCCGGCGTGATCGCTGGCCTTGCGCCAACCCATCCCGATTATGCCGCGCTCAAGGCCAAGCTGGCCGCTTTGCCCAAGGCCGACAAGGCCACGCGTGCGCTGGTCCGGATCAACATGGATCGCTGGCGCTGGCTGCCGCACGATCTGGGCAAGTTTTACTTGTTCACCAACGTGCCCGAATATCAACTGCGGCTCACGGTCGATAATACGATCATCCGGTCGTACAAGACGATCGTGGGCAAGCCGGGCACCACGGCCACGCCGCAATTGGCCGAAGTGGTTGAAGGGGTGATCTTCAACCCGACGTGGACTGTGCCGCAATCGATCGTCGTTGGCGAAGGGTTGGGTGAGCGGCTGTTCAACAATCCCAAGCAGGCCGCGCGCGAAGGGTACAAAGTGACCAAGGCCGCGGACGGCACGATCATCGTGGTGCAGCAGCCCGGGGCCAACAATTCGCTGGGCCGGCTCAAGCTTGATATGCCGAACGAGCACGCGATCTTCCTGCACGACACCAATGCCCGGCAGCTGTTCAACTTGCCCAGCCGTGCGCTTAGCCATGGGTGCGTGCGCACCGAAAACGCGGTGCAGCTGGGGATGACGATGGCGCGGCTGGGCGGCGGAATCCCGACCACGCAGACGATCGAAATCGCCAATTCCGGGGTCTACACCAAAGTGCCGATGACCCGGACGTTTCCGATTTACCTGACGTACTTCACCTATGCCACGAACATCGCGGGTAAGCTGACTGCGTTCAAGGATATCTACGCCCGCGATGCGGCGGTGCAGGCATCGTTCGCGGCCCCGCGTGCGCCGTGGGATGGCAAGCGCAAGTCGAGCGAAGCGATCATCAAGCTGGATAACCCGCTGTAATCCGTGGCTGCCTGCCCGCTGGCGGCACCAGTTGGCAATAAGGCCGGGTTAGCAGCGCATTAGCGCCGCGGTAGCGATGCTGCAGGCGGTGTTGGCGCGGCGTTCAAACGTCGTCGATCCGATCGGCGAATAGCAAGCGCCCACCGGAAAGGTGCCACAGGGCTTCGTTGAACTGTTCCGGGCTCATCGCAAAGCAGCCTTCGCTGCGCCCCAGCTTGCCCTGCCGGGCGATCATGCTGGGATCGGCATACCACGCCGGATGCATCA
>JBDKLL010000111.1:0-15980 GCA_039795595.1 Pseudomonadota bacterium | reverse complement strand
CATCTGGATCGTCGATCGCCTGACTATGCATTGGCAGCAGGTGCGCGGGTTGCACCCCCGCCATATCCCGCAAGGCTTGCACCCATTCATCGATATGGCGCAGAATCCGCTTGCCGTTGCCGGCATTGGGCAAAAACCCCTGATAATAATCCGCCGTAAAGATCGCCCGACGCGATGGAACCGCCATCCAGATCTGCTCTTCCGTTTCACCTGGCGCATGAAAGAACTGGAACCGTTCACCATCGATTTGCAGGTCAAGCTTGTCGCGGAAAGTGATGTCGGGCCGTGGCAGCCGCATCATGCTGGTCGGTTGCAGGGCCAAAACCTGATTGTTGAACCGGCCGATCGAACCGCCCAGCCGCACTTCCTTGGCCGCCATTGCCGGAAACAAATCGCTGGTGATGGTTCGCGCTTTTGGCCATTTGGCCTTCAGCGCCGTCCAACCATAAGCGTGGTCGATATGGATGTGGCTGACCACGACGTGCGTCAGCGGCTTGCTGCTCAAAGTCGGGATAACTTCGGCCAGCACCTGCCCGATTGCAGCATAGCCGGTATCGAACAGCACCAACCCCCGGCGCGTTTCGATCAAGGCAACGTTGACATACGGAAACCGCAGCAACCACATACCCTGTCCGTGCCGTTCGATCTTCAACCCGGCGCGTGCCGCCGCGACATGATCTGGAGCCGTCGATAGCATCGACGTGGCGATGATCTTAGAACTTGGACCACCAAAGCCATCGTTGCGCATCATGTGGCGAATGACATCGGGGTGTTCCTGCGCAAGCAATCCCCGGCCGCGCTGGATCAGTATGTCATCAGCCGACATCGCAAAGCCATCATCAGCCAAGACCGCCGTTGACGGCAGCATCAGGGCAAGGGCCATTGAGGCAAATTTAAGGGGCCACTTCATATCAAATGATCCTTGATAATGGATGATCAAATTCGGTGGGAAATCTCAATCACAGTCCTTTCGTCCCGTGCCCGGAGCATCCGACAGATGCTTCATCTTGGTCACATCAAATCGAACCAAACCGAAAATCGTCGTATACATCAGGCTACCATCATCATCCGTTTTGACGCCGGTAAAGGCCCCATTAAAGCGCGGATCAATAGCTGAGCCGATCGACATCACTAGTTTCCCGGTGTCTTGATCAAAGCCCAGATGGTATAGGGCATGCCCTTGGGGCTCGATTGCTCCATTCAGCACCACCATGCGGCTGCCACCGCTCAGGAATGGTACCGTAGCAACCGTGCTAATATCCGTCCGATGCCATAGCGGCGCCCAACGATCCGCGCTGCCATTCCAACGGAACATTGCGATTCCACGTGGCAGCGGACGCGTTGCCCCTTGAAGCAACCCGCGTAAATAGGAGCCCCCACCAGGATACCGACGCTGTTCGCTAGGCGGCAACATGCTGTTGAGTACAAACGCATGCCCCGCCCGGGCCACCACCGACTGTTCTGACTGAACAATTGGAAAGTCGGGCCCAAGATCAACCGTGATCTGATCTGCGATCCGCTGCGATACGAAGCCCGGCCGAACGCGCCACCCCACCGGTAAACGATCGCGCCAAAACGCCACCAAGCGCATTTTCCGCGCCCCGTCGGTAATAACCACAAGCTTATCGTCGCCCGGGCCAAATCCCATTAGCGTAGGGGTCGATCCAGTGCCATCTGCGATCTTGCCTATCGGCAGTCGCACGCCTCGATCATAGGCGGCCGACCATGCTCCGTGCGCGGCGTCAGCATGGATTTTACCAGCGGTATCTACGACCAGTCGATACATAAAATGATTGGAAGCGATGTAGACAGCCCCACTTCCAATCTCTTCGCTTGTCGCAAAGCCATTGGTGAACAGCTCGTCCGATCCGGGTGCCGTAAAAACATCCACCAGTTGCAAAGTTCGGCGATCGAATGTCGCAATTTTGCCGCCCAGCGTGCTGACCACGACATAGCCATTAAACGTCATCCCCAGCCCGAACGCGGCATCGGTCGGAAAGATACTGCCACGGCTGACTTTGGCATCGTCAAACAAGCTGTCCGGCAACGATGCATAACGGGGCTCACCCAACTTCGAAAGCGGATCGGCAGGATCGATATTGTCAATCTGTACCAGCCCCCGAGCATTGGCACCAATGAAGCCATGATCGCGGGTGAATAGCGAATAAAGGACGCCCTGTTGAACCTGATCCTCGACACTAGAGGTCAAGCGGTTGGGCTGATCCGCCAGGTATTTCGCCACCCCGGCTTCGTCTCCAGCCTGCAAGTACGTGCGTATCACATCGAACTGTGCCAGCCGCTGCTCCCGACTCAACACCGTCATCCCTGGCAACGATTGCCGGATCGGGCGGCTGTCAATCTCTGCGAATTGGCCATTGATCAACTGCAACTTGCGCAGCGCGGTACCCGTGAAAAACCAATAGACCTTTACCCCCTTGAGCGTAGCGCCATAAGCGGGAATACCCATCCCATCGCTGGGGAAGATCGCGGCAGCATCCGGCAACATGCAATAATGCCCCTTGGGGACGGATGCTTCAGTGCTATCAGTCGCCGCATCGTTCCAGTGACTCTGGTTGTTTGGGCTTGCTGCCAGAAACGGGTTTTGGGCTGGCGTATTCGCTGCGCACACTGGGATCGCCAGCGTCACCAATACTACCATCCCAAAATTACGGAAAAATCGGAAGAGTTGCTTGCCACTATCAGTTCGATTGCGCCCCAGATCCCGAACAGCCTTTGTCATGCCCCTCCCCTCTGGCGCATTCGCCTATAATCTTGTTGCATAAAGTTTGCGATAATGCGTAATATTGTCAATAATAGATACGCATATAGTTATAATTATGCTGATAATTTGGTAAATGCGTAATTTATGTCCGATAAATTCAACGCAAACCGCTTTTTGATAATTGACAGGCGCAAGTCCACGCTTCACCCTTCCTTCATCCCAGCAGCCACGGTCAGGCAGGCGTTTGCCGATGCTAGTCCCACCGCAAATCAGCTGCCAACGATGAGGCCAGTATGCGCAACATCATCTCTTCGATCGCCCAGTTTCTTCCGCTGTTGATGTGCTCCTCTGCCATGGCCCAAACCACAGTGGAACATCCGCAACAGCATTTTCCAGCACCGCGCACCGAAGTTCTCGCAACGCCTGAACAACTCGATTTTGAAGCAACCACCTTGCGCGTATTGGCAACCCCGGAAATGGTTGCAGCGATCCGAAGGATCGAACGCCTTTATGGCCATGACCCGCGCGCCCACGATGCCGCTGGACAGGCCAGGATCAAACGCGCAGCCCAATCGATCGGGGTTGCGGCCATCAACTATGCGATTTCTGAAGACGCCAGCCGCCCGGCAGTTATCTGGGCGACCAATCTGCATCATAACTGGCACGGCATGGCAGTGCCGGGATCAGGTTTCGGCATCGAAAACCCGGACAATATCTATCAAGGGATCACAGTTGCTGGGGGTGGGTACTACGTTTTGCAGGGGCGCCTGCCGCAACCCGGCCCGATTGAACTGCATTTTGAAGTGCGCGATTCCATCCCCGGGTTTGGGGCCATGCAAGTTGAGGGCTTTCGCCAACTTGCCACCCTGCAAAGCGAACAGATGCAGATCGAGCCCGATGGGCGCTTTCGAATCCTGATCGACAGCAACCCTGCAGACCAATCTGCCAATCACCTGCTGATCCCGGACAGTGGCATCTACCACATTGGCATTCGCCAATTACTGACCGACTGGGCCATCCAGCCCCCGGCCGAATTGCGCGTACAGCGGCTGGATCCCGCCCCTGCCCCAGCACCACGTAACATTACCGAACTGGGCCATCTGGCCGCCCAAATTCTCGATATAATCGGGCCGTACTGGCTCAACTACAACAACCAATATATTTATACCCGACCGGTCAATTCCTTGACCACACCGCGGGTGCGACCGGGCGGGCGCGGCATTTCGGCATCCGGACACTATGCGCTGGCCGCTGATCAGGCGCTGGTAGTCACCCTCGCCCCGCTGGGTGCAGCGTCGCTTGGCATCCAGCTCGCCGATCCGTGGGGCGTGGCCTATGATTACGATCAGCGCAGTTCGAGCCTGAACAACACCCAAGCGGTAGCCAACAGCGACGGAACATACACGTTCGTGATTTCGGCGCGTGATCCCGGGGTACACAACTGGCTCGATTCAGGCGGGTTTGCATCGGGCCTGATTGCAATCCGCTGGCAACGGTTGAATGGTCCAACCGCCCAAGATGCAGCAAGCGGCATTCGCAGCGTGAACGTGGTCCGGCTGGACGCTGTTCAAGACGCAATCCCCGCTGGGCCGGGCCGAACCGCCATTACCGATCGCAACGCCCTCCACGCGGACCGCAAGAAGGCTTATCGGCTGCGGCTGATCCAATGACGGCCAGCCGATAGCTGCCGATCAGCGCGTGTTGCGGCGGACCTGTACCAATCCTTGCGTAACGCCAAGGTAAAGCGTGCCATCGGCTGCCAACGAGATGCTGGACCAATTGTTATCGAACGCGTTGCCCACACCGGTCGGAATGCGCATGATCGGACGACCAGTGTTGAAATCGAGGCCAACCAACGCCCAGCGTGTTTCATCACGGCGCTCATCGCGTTCAAAGCTGTAAGTCCAGACGATCCCCGATCCAGCTGCAAGCTTAGAAACCACCGATGGCGATTTGATCGGCGATGTCCACACGACATCGCAGCCGCTGCGATCAGCGCGAACATCAACCCGCACCATTCCACCGCGCACGGCCCGCCAATCCCGCTGCTGATGAGCGCTGGTGTAACCCGCATTGTTTTCCAGTATGATGCTGCGCCCCCAGCCAATCATCGAATTGTCGGTTGAACTGGCGCCTTCAGCGAACACCGGCACTTTGCAAATCAGCTGTCCTTGCCGGCGATCCAGCACCACCACATTGATGCGGCCATCGGCATTGTCGGCAAAGGTAATCAGGTCCGCGCCAATCAGGGTCGGGGTGGTCCCACTGCCCTGATTGATCGATCCGATCTTGCGCGCCGAACCCCGATCATACGGGCTGCGCCACAACTGCTGGGGCGTGCCATTGGCATCTGCCGCAAAGGCATACTGTGCATGGTCACTGATCACATAGACTGCACGGCTATCGACCGCGAAGGAGTTCTGGATTTCTTCGCGCTGCACGCGCGAGCCAGTGCCGCCAAGCCTGATCACGCGAACCCGCCCAGTGCGGGGATCCAGCGTCCCCAAGCGCCCATTGCGCGTGGTCCACCAATAGTAGCCGCTGCCATCCGGCAAAACCGATGTCACTTTGTCGCATTCGCTCGATGGGAACAGGTTGTTCCAGTTCAAGCAATCATGCGGGACGTAGGGTTTAAGATCCCATTCGCGATCGACGGTGAAATGCCAGTGGCCGGACTGTTCGCGCATGGCGAGGCGCTGCAAAACCCAGCGGCTGTTGGCCAAGACCACCCGATCCGCCGCATCGAGGAACAAGTACGCGCCGCCCGATGAATCATTCATCATGATGCCCATGTCGCGCTTGACCACGGCTTCAAACGCACTGGGCCGGATCGGCAGGTCATGACTGGCCAGCAGTTCAAGCGTCGCAGGATCAAGCAATACGATCCGGAAACCGGAAAGCCCTCCGCACATCGCCACAACTTTGCCATCGCGGCGATGGACAAACGTGGCGCATTGATGCGGCATGCCATTGCCAGAGGTTCTGGTCCGCACGCTCCACCCTGCGCCGAACGGCCCTGCCACGGCATGCGTATCGGATTGGCCGCCATCGCCGTGCATGGTCCCATTCGCGTCCGGGGCAAGGAAACCATGCGTATTGAACTGCCCCATCACCGGAGCAGGATCAAACTGTGCATCCCAGCTGATCCCTGCTGCGCTTGCCCCCGGCAGCGGCTTGGGCTGGGTCAGTTCCCGATCGATGTAACGCCAGCCACCAGCCAACGCGGCCATAACCACGATGATCACCAACAGCACCTTGTAGCCACGGCTGAACTTTGTTTTGGGCATCTGAGTTTTCTTTCGGCACGGCCAATTGCACAAAAAAAACGGCGCATCTTGCGATGCGCCGTTTGATTGGATCAGCCACGAAGGCTTTACGACTTAGTACTTGAAGCCGATGGTCATGCCGTAGGTGCGCGGATCAGCAAATGTGGCCCCAGCATAGCCGAGTGCCCCAAAGTCCACGCCACGCACCAGGTCATGACGATTGGTCAGGTTCTTGCCCCACAGGCGCATATCAAACTTGGCAGCGCCAACTTCAATGCCCTCAACCGCGATCTGAGCATCCACAAGCTTGCGGTTATCGCCCTTCAACTGTGCATTGTACGGTGCACCGATGTTGTTGTTAAAGCTGTATTTGCCATCTTCGTACGTATAGGCAACGCGCGCCGTCAGCTTGGTGCCGTTCTCCCCAATCGGGAAGCTGGCGTTCGCGGCGATATTGGCGGTCCACGGCGAGGTATAACCGGGGGTTACGATCGACGCGATGTTGATCACGCTGGTCGGGCAACCGGCAGACCCTGCGGCCGTCGCCGAAGTCGGCTGACCGGTGCAGAATTGCTTATACTTGACGTCAACATAACCAACGCTGCCATCGATGCTGAAATTCCGGCTCAACACCGCCTGAAATTCGGCTTCGAACCCAGTGTAATCTACCTTACCGGCATTGCCGACGTGGGTCGTGAACGTCCCGGCAGTCGCGTTGGGGATCGGGATCACAACGGCCAGGTTCTTGTATACGTTGTAGTAACCGGCCAGATTTAGGCGCAGGTGCCGATCCAGCATTTCGGTCTTCAGCCCGGCTTCATACGAAGTCACGCTTTCTGAGTCGAAGGACGGAATGGTGTTGGTGCCGGCATCGGCAGCATCACCGGCGTTGAACCCGCCCGAACGATACCCGGTGGCAACGCGGGCATAGCTGGTTACGCCATCGGCCAGATCATAACCCAGCATCAGGTTCCAGGTGAACTTGCTGAACTTGGCATCGCCGGTCTGCGGCGTTGCATAAGCAGTTGCGCCGTTCTGGGTGCGGAAGATGTTCTTGTTATCCCAGGTGTAACGGCCACCGGCGGTGATCCGCATCCCGCTGTCATGTCCGCCCGGATAGAGCGTGAACTGACCGTACAGCGCAGTGCTTTCGCTTTTCGCGGTGTACTTGAGCGTCGACAGGTTCTGATAGAGGCGATACTGGGCCGGGTTAGCAGCCGCGAACATCGGACCAAGCGCACCAAACTTCGAGATGAAGATGCCGCTAGTATCGTAGGCAAACCCGCTGTTCTGCGGATTGTTTTCGCTGCCCTTTTCCCAGAAGTAGAAGCCGCCGACGACCCAATCGAGCTTGTCGCTGTCGCCGCTGATTTCAACTTCCTGGCTGAACTGCTTGTGGCGACGCTGATTGCTCGTATCGAACAGGTTCTGCGTTACCTTGGGTACCGGCTGAGCAGCGAAATAAGCCGCATAACCTGCCGGGATAACCGAAGTGGGCAAGTAGCCCAGCAGCGCCGCGGGCAGCCCGTTAAACAGTGTGGCGTTAGTGAACCCCGACCCGGTGATCGCACCCAGCCCATCCAGATCGGCAACGCTGTCGCTGTTCCAGAAGCGATAGCCAGTGGTCGACTTCAGCTTGAAAGCGCCAAAATCGTTCTGGACCTGCAGGTTGTGGCCCCAGGTCTTGTCCGTGGCATAACCCGAAATGTCGTTGCAGATCTGCTGGCGATAAACACGGGTCGGGGCCGCCAGTGCCGCGCAGCCAGCGTTGGCAAACGTGGCGCGGGCCAGATATTGCTGCACCGGGGCCTGCTGGGTCACGACCAATGCCTGACCATCAACCGTAAGCGAACGAACCGATCCATCCGCAGCATTGGTGAGCTGGAAGGCATTCGGCGAACCGGCCGTCTTGGTGTAGTCAAAAATGTACTGAACGCTGCCAGTTCCACCGAGATCGAAACGCATCGCGCCGCGGAACGAATCCGACTTGCGCGAACCCGGATCACGCGCAGGATCGGCTTGCAGGATATTGTCGACTGTGCCGTTACGCTGGCGATGGCTGTACGAGAAACTGGTCGAAATGCCTAGAATCTCACCGGGATCGACGCTGATCTTACCGTTCCATGACTTATAATTGCCAAAGCCGCCTTCACCCTTGATCCGCAGATCCTTCGACGGCGCACGGCTAATGAACGAGATCGCACCACCAGTGGTGTTACGGCCAAACAGAGTGCCCTGCGGCCCGCGCAGCACTTCGACGCGTTCAATATCGGCCACTTCGAGGCCCGAAGCACCTGAGCGCGCAATATAAATGCCATCAACGTAAATACCGCTAGCCATATCAAGGCCAAACGTTTCCGCGCCGCCGTTGGAAATACCGCGCATCGAAATGACGGCCGACGAATTACTGGTGGTCCCCTGCACGATGGTGACGTTCGGAGCCAAGCCCGAAAGATCGCGGGAATCGTTGATCCGCAGCTTTTCGACCTTCTCAGCGTTGATCGCGCTAACCGCCAGAGGCACGACTTGCAGATTCTGTTCGCGCTTTTGCGCGGTCACCACGATTTCATCTAGCCCTTCGCCCGGCGCGGCTTCGGCGGCCAGCGCAGGCGCTGACAGAACGATGGCAGTGGATCCGGCCAGAAGGCCCAAAATAGTAGCGCTTTTAAGCTTGATTCGCATCGGAACACCTCCCCTGAAAATATGCTTTAGCTGCACATTATGGCCGGAGGCTACATTATTGCGTAATGCTTGTCCATAGATATTACGCATATGGGTTTAAAAGCGGGGAAATCCCCCAGCATTGCGTTCTGAGGTCAATTTACCAGCCCGAATACCGCAATTTTGCGAACCTCTCCCGGGCCCGAAGGTGAAAGGCACGCATGGAAAAGGGCGGACAGATTGCTCTGCCCGCCCCACCATGTCTGCCCTACCCCGCCTCACCGACCATGAGGCGCGGATGGTACTATCGATCAGAACGAGATCGAAGCATCCACACCGATGGTCCGCGGCATGTTGAAGTTACCGTAATCGCCGAGAATGCTCCCGTTGTTGCCGATCAGCAGCACGTTGGCAACGCCGGTGGCCGCGGTCGATTGCACCGCCGGCAGGCTGTTCGACGGGTCACGGCGATAGACGTGCTGTTCGTTGAACACGTTGCGGCTCCACAGCCCAAGGTTCAGCTTCTGGCCGCCATTGCCAAGGCTGATGTCCAGCACCGACAGGCGGGCATTGACCAGAACGCTGGCGTCATTCTTGGTAGCGAACTGGTCAAAGCTCTGGGTTGCCTGCGAATAGTTCGCATCGACGTGCAGCTTGACCCGTGCTCCGCTGTCACCCAGCGGCAGTTCATAAGCCATCGAAGCACTGGCCGCGTTGCGCGGGGTGAACACGATGAAGAACTTCTGCGGAACCGTGGTGACATTGCCGGTCGGCACGCCGGCAGACGTGAATTCACGATACGTCACCGGCACCAGCGGAATATCCGTGTACGTGTAGGCATAGGACGCATCGAGGGTCAGCCCTTCAACCGGCTTCACCGTCAGATCGGCTTCGATCCCGCGGATCTTGGTGGTCCCCGGCGCGTTGAACGTGACCAGGTTGTTGAAGTTGCCGGTCGCGGTCGGCTGGATCGTCGAAAGGTCAACCTGGCTGCCCTTGCGGTCCATCATATAGGCCGCAACGTTAAGCCGGGCATGACGATCGAACAGGTCAGCCTTCAGGCCGACTTCGTAGTTCTTCACGTCTTCAGGGTTGAACGCCTGATAATTCGACGTGCGCGAGCTGGCGCCGCCAGCGCGATAGCCGGTCGAGTACTTCACGTAGCCATGGACGTCGCTGTTGAAATCGTACGCGACAGTGGCCATCGGGTTGAACCGGTTCCACTGCTTGTCGAGCGCGACATAGCCATTGGTCGCAGCCTTGGCGGTGTCCACATCATAATTGACGTTGCGCGACCAGTGCAGCACGCCCTGCTTCTTGTCTTCGGTGTAGCGCCCGCCAACCGTGATGTGCAGCGCATCCGTGGCATTCCAGGTCACCTGACCATAAGCGGCATAGCTCTTCGACCACACTTCCGAGGCCCGGTCGATGGCGCAGCCATTGACGGCAGTGTTGACAAAGGCCGGCGTGCTGGCGGTGCAGAACGTGATTGGGGCAAACGTAGCGCCGGTTACCGCACCATTGGTCAGCACGGCCGCAGCACCCATCGAATTCGGGGTTGCCGCATCATCGCTGACGTGTTCGTTGAAGTAATAGAGGCCCGCAACGTAATCGACGTTGCCGATCGACCCGACAGCCTGGAATTCCTGGCTAAACTGGCGCTGGCGCAAGTCGGCAAGGCTGTAGCGGCTGAACGCACAGGGCGCTGCCGTGGTGCAGGACGCCGTCAGGTTGATCACCGGAACGCGGTGATACCCGCCAGAGTTGTCCCATTGCTCAACGTCAACCCCGCGCCATGCCGAAATCGACCGTAGTTCGAGTTCCGGTGAAACCTTCCACTTCAGCAGGTTGGTAAAACCGTGGGTCTTGTCGACGCTGTTCTTTTGCGGAACGCCGATATCGGCGGCGCGCATCAGGGTCGAACCGTTCACCACCACGCCGGGCACCAGCGCGCGGATCGTGCCTTGCGTGCCGGTCAAGGCGGTACCAGGGGTGCTGCAGGCGCTGCCGGCGGCAAGCGCCAGTGGTGCAGCGTTGGTGCCGCCGCTCAGGCAGCCATTGGGATTGTAGTTCAGCAACTGGCTGTAGAACGGAGTATTTTCATCCTTCGCCACGTCGAACGAAAAATCGTTGGTCACGCCGTCGATCGGTTTCCAGCGAACCGCCGCGCGCATGCCCTTGCGGTTAAACAGCCCCCAGCCGGCCTGACCCGCCAACGGGTTTTCAGTGACCGCATCCTGATGCTGGTAAACGCCATCCAGTTTGACCGAAAAACCGGCCATTTCGGGAAGGTTGAGGTGCGCCGCAGTGCTACGGGCACCAATGTTCCCCAGCGAGCCTTCGATACGCCCGCCCAATTCACCGGTCGGGGTCTTGGACACCATCGACAGCGCGCCGCCTTCGGTGTTGCGGCCGAACAGCGTGCCTTGCGGCCCCTTCAGAACTTCGACGCGTTCGATATCGAACAGCGCGGCGTTCAGGCCATGCTGGCGCCCCAGATACACACCATCGATATAGACGCCGACGCCCTGTTCACGAGCCGGCTGGTTGGCATCGAGCGGAACGATCCCGCGGATCCCGATCGTCAGCGCAGACTGGCGCGCTTCGAAAGTGGCCACGCGCAGCGAAGGAACCCCGCCGTCGGCCAGATCCAGCAGGCTCTGCACCTTGCGTTCGCGGATCGTTTCGGCACCCATCACCGAAATCGAAATCGGCGTCTTTTGCAGGTTGGTTTCACGCTTGGTTGCCGTCACGACGATTTCGGTCAGGCCGCCCGAAGCGGGTTCGGAACGGGTATCATCAGCGGCAGGCTGATCGTTGGCCGCGTCCGCACCACCCACGCCTTCTACAGCATCCACCATCACGGCGCTGTCGGTGTAGGAAAGGTTGGATGCAAAAGCGCTGTCAGCGTGGCCGGCGGCCAGAGCGGCGGCAAGCACGGCGAACGAAGAAGTCGAGCGCGAGAAAAGGCGGGTCATCGGAAATTCCCTGTTTCGGTCTGGTTTCGTTGTGATGCCGGACCAGCGAACGAATCGTCCTCTGACGGCCTCATTGCCGCCTATAGGGAGCGTCTGTGTCGCTTCAGGGTAGGTTTGACGACACCAATGTGACAGTGGTGTGCCAGCGTTTTTTCAGGCGGTTGAATGCGCCTATTCGATGTGCGCGGATGCCAGCAGTTCCAATGCCTGTTGCCGCACCGTCGATTCGGGCACGCCCTTGAATCGAAAGATGATCGCGAACAGCGAACGCTTGCTGCCGACAATCCGCGCAATGGTCGTCGCGCTACGCGCGGCCGCATTACCGCGGCGTACGGCGGGGCAATCCGGGGAATGCTGTTCGTAGGTGATTGAGGTGCCATCTTCGGCCAGCGTGGATACTGTGGCCGGACACAGCCGGTTCGCACTGCTCGACAGTTGCTCGTACCAAGCCCGCGCAGTGGCTGCATCCTTGCTCGGGGTTCGCGCGATGATCTCGATCGCCTCGCTCCAATCCGTCGCCGATCGGCCTTTGATTGCGATCACATCGATAACGTAGCGCGGATCGCGCGCGTTATAGGCGATCATGCCGGGATCGCCAGCGTCGAGCACAGCCTTTAGAGGCGGGTACAGCCGTTGATCAAACGTCAGTCGTTCGGCATGCGCCGGTTCGGCAATCGCCAGCAGCGACACCGCCAGAAACGAATAGGCCTTTAGCGGCGTGGCCGGCAGTGCACGCGCAACCTTAGAAAATCCCTTCATCTGCATATGCAGAGATATACCGCCAACCGCCCGCTGACGCAGCATTTTTACTGCGACAGTTATATGTCATTTAAATGACAAAATGGCGACAAAAACCCTGCAAATCAGCGACCGTAACAAGATTGTCACGCCTCTATCATCAAACTGTCACGCGGCCCCGGCACAATCGAATCGAGATTGCGATACGACTGTGCATTGACCATGACCACTTCAACGAGATTGCTGCTGACATCCCCCTCACCCCAGATCATCGCCGAACTGGCCCGGCGGCAACCCGATTGGCAAGTACTGCCGCTTGGCGATCAGGATCAGGATTACGACCTTCCGCCCGGCGGGCCGATCTGGGGGTTCATCGACTGGCTCTGCCCGTCGATGTCGGGCCTTGAACTGTGCCGCCGCCTGCGAGAAGCAGAAGCGATGCGCGGAGCACACCTAACGATGGTGCTGGACAATGGCGATAACGATGCGCGCCGCCGCGCGCTGCAGGCTGGTGCGGACGATTATATCATCGGACCGCTTGATGCCGGACGGTTGATCGAACGGATCGCGCGCACAATCACCCCCAGCAACCCTGCCCGCCAGCGGTTCACCAACGGACCAATCTCGATCGATATTCAGGCGCATCAGGTGCGCGTGAACGGCACGCTGGTCATGCTTCGGCCGAACGAATTCCAGTTGCTGGCGCATTTCATGGAACATCCCGATCAGGTTTTTTCGCGCACCGCCCTGATCGATCGCCTAGGCAAGGACGGAGGCGACATCGATGAACGCACCGTGGATGTGTGGGTGGGCCGCCTGCGCCGCGCCCTGCAGGCGCACGATGCGCCGGATCCGTTACGCACGGTCCGCTCGCTCGGCTACGTGATGGATTCAATCTGACCCATCTGCTTCCGTCCGGTCGGTAGCATCAGCTCCTTATCGGCAGCCTTGCTTCAGACCCCACACGCCCGATTGGCAAGCCCGCCCACCGCCAGTTTGCCGTCACGGCCATAAATATCAGGGAAATAGGCCACGCTGCCATCGGCCTGCGGCGCGGCGGTGAAATACGTGACATACACCGGCAGCGCGCGCGGCAGGGCAAGGGTCACGGTTTCTCCCTTGGCCACCAGTGCATCGATTGCCGCGCGGTTTTCCGGGCCACCCCCCAGCAACGTCGCAGCCAGATCAAGCGCTTCGCCAACCCGCACGCAGCCATGGCTAAACGCGCGCGCGGATTGCTGGAACAAGTCGCGATTGGGGGTATCGTGCAGATAGACGCCATAAGGATTGGGCATCGCCAGCTTCATCAGCCCCAGCGCATTGGCTGGGCCGGGCCGCTGGCGAACGCGCCCCCCGCCCCACACATAACCCCGCGCCCGGGCGGTTGCTGGGCTGCGTCGGATCAAGCTGCCAATGCTTTCGCGCACGATATTGGCCGGCACATCCCACCACGGGTTCACCGTGACGCCGGTGACGGTTGCGGCGAATACCGGGGTGGGCGTGGCCGGTTTCCCCACAATCACCCGCCACGTGCCTTGCGGCCTGCCATCGCGCCACAGCCGCACGTCCTGGCTGGCAGCATTGACCAGCAGGTAATCGGCACCAAGCCGCTGCGGCAGCCAGCGCCAGCGTTCCATATTGCGGGCCAGCACGGCCCGCCGGGCGGAATCCGGTTCCGCGGCATAGGCCCTGCGTAGGGCCGCATAATCCGGGTGCTGCGGGGCAAGGCCTGCCAAAAAGGCACCGATCCGCCCCTGTGCAAGCGCATCGGCCACGCCCGCGGCCAGATCGCGCGTCTGGTCATCATCAGCGATCCGCCAGCCGGCCCGTGCCGAAGCCGGGGTTGCGCCCAGCAACTGCAATCGGGCCACGCGCAGTGCGAGCGCGGTGGCCGCCCGATCGATCGCGGCGGGTTGGCCGCTGCGTTCGGCCGCGGTCAGTTCGTCCTGCGGCAGATTGGGCAATGCCTCCGCCGAAACCGCCGCAATCGCCCCGCGCAATTCAGCCCGTGCCGCGGTGTTCCAATGCGGATCTTGCGGCGCTGTTGCTGCGATCAGCCCACAACTCAGGAGGCACAGCGCAATTTTAACCCGCTTCATCCCGCTCTCCGCTTCCAGCCGTTGCAAAATGGCAGCACGATTCCCAGAAGCCCGTCAAAGACCTTTCAGGAATTGCTGACAATGACTTTCGACCGGCGCCGCTTGCTTGGCGCCATGGCTGCGGGCGGTGCCGGGCTGATATCCACGCGGGCCTTCGGGTTGCCACTGTGCGGCGATGCCCCGGCATTGATGCCGCAGGCGCTGGCCGCCATGGACACCCACGCCCACGAAATTGCGAATCGGGACGTGCTCGGGATCGTCAATTTCGACGCCCATTCGCGCCTGCCGCGGTTCCAGCTGGTCAACGTGGCCACTGGCCGGGTGCTGAAATCGCTGCTGGTGGCGCACGGGCGCGGGTCTGATCCTGATAACAGCGGCTTTGCCGAACGCTTCTCCAATCGCGAAGGATCAAACGCATCAAGCTGCGGGGCGTTCGTTACCGGCGATATCTATAGCGGCAAGCACGGCCGGTCGCGCCGCCTGATCGGTCTGGAACCAGAAAACAACGCCGCCTTGGCCCGCAACATCGTGATTCACGGTGCCGATTACGTCGATCCGTGGGTGGCCGCGGCGCAAGGCCGGATCGGGCGCAGCCAGGGCTGCTTTGCCGTGGCGCGCAGCGAAATCGCCGAAGTGCTCGATCTGCTTGGCCCCGGCCGGTTGCTGTTCGCGTGGAAAGCCGCCACGGCTTAGCCGCCGCGCAGCAACTGCACCCCCCAATCGCGTTCGAACAAGTAGAGCAGCAACCGCGCGGCTTCGCCCCGCTCGCCGGTCAACCCGCCATCGCGTTCGATCAATAAACGCGCATCATCGTGCGCGATCGGCAGCAGCCGCTGGATCTGGTCAAGACTGGCAACCCGAAATGCGCTATCACCGGATTGGCGCGTACCCAGCAGTTCGCCCCCGCCGCGCAATCGCAAATCTTCTTCAGCCAGCCGGAACCCATCCTGCGTTTCGCGCATCAGCGCCAATCGTTCGCGTCCCACTTCGGACAAGGCCTCGCCGCGCAGCAGCAAGCAGGTGCTCTTGCCGCTGCCGCGCCCCACCCGGCCGCGCAACTGGTGCAACTGCGCCAACCCAAAGCGTTCGGCCTGTTCGATAACCATTAACGTAGCATTGGGCACATCAACGCCGACTTCGATCACCGTTGTCGCCACCAACAGGCTGGCCTGACCACTGGCGAAACGTTCCATCGCCGCATCCTTGGCTTCGGGTCGCAATTGCCCATGCACCAGCACCACCGCATCCCCGAACTGCGCCGCCAGTTCAGCAAAGCGAGCTTCGGCGGCAGCCAGATCCTCGTTCTCATTTTCGCGCACCATCGGGCAGACCCAATAGGCCTGCTGCCCGCTGGCAAGGTGCCGAGATAATGCCCCCACCACATCGCCCAACCGTTCAACCGCAACCACGCGGGTATCGATCGGCTGGCGCCCCGGCGGCATTTCATCCAGCCGGCTGACATCCATTTCGCCATATTGCGCCAAAGTCAGCGTGCGCGGGATCGGGGTGGCCGTCA
>JBDKLL010000110.1:0-4663 GCA_039795595.1 Pseudomonadota bacterium | reverse complement strand
ACAGGAACCCGGCCATCGACGCGGTGTTGACCACGTGCCCGCCAACTTGCTGCCCGGCCTTGACCCGTTCGACCATGCGCGGAACGAACGTTTGCACGCCGTTGATCACGCCGTGGAGGTTAACCCCCATCAGCCAGTCCCAATCGTCGTAGGTGCTTTCCTCGATCGGCTGGAACAGGTTTACCCCGGCGTTGTTGACGAGGATCGATACCGGGCCGAATTTCGCTTCGACTTCATCCGCCGCCGCGGCAAACCCGGCGCGGCTGGCAACATCCAGCTGCACGCCCATCACTTCGCGGTTATCAAGGCTGGCCAGCGCCTGATCGATCGAATCCTGGCGGATATCGGCGATCGCCACTTTGCACCCGGCGTTAAGCAGGTTGCGCACGATGCCGATGCCCACACCATTGGCCCCGCCGGTAACAAAGGCCGTCCGGCCTGCGAAATCCTTCATCGCCTTATGCTCCTCGCTTGGCCTTCAGTGCGTTCTGGCGCGCGATTTCTTCGGTGATCGCGGGATTGCGGAACAGCATGGCGAAAGTTTGCTTGTATTCCGGGTTTTCCGGCAGATGGGTTTGCACCGCGGCGGTGGTTGCCTCGCCGCGTTCACGCACGCCATCCAGAAACTCGCTGTGGGTGAGGATATACAGTTCGTCGTTCAGGATACCTTCCAGCACCCGCTGGCCGACTTCTTCCTTGGTCTGGAACAAGTGCCGCAGATCGCCACTGGCCTGCCGACGCTTGTCGGCTTCGGCATAGCCGGTGTCGGCCAGTTCCGCCGGCCGCGTCTTGCCGCTTTCGGCAATGTTCGATTGCACTGCGCCGGGGCAGAACGCCGAACAGATCACGCCGCGCCCTTCGAATTCGGGGCGCATGCATTCCATCATGCTGGTGACATAGGCCTTCCCCGCCGAATAGATCGTGGTGCCGCCCACCGGGACCAGCGCGCTCATCGATGCCGTGCAAACGATGTGCCCGCCTTCGCCGTGCGCCAAAATCCGCGGTAGGATCGTGACCACGCCGTTGATCGCCCCGCCCACGTTGACGTTGTTGACCCAGTCCCAGTCCGCAAAAGTGGCAAGGTCGGTCGGCCCGACCAGACCGACGCCAGCGTTGTTGACCAGCAAGTGCAGCTTGCCGAACCGTGCCTCGGCTGCATCGGCGGCGGCCGCGAATGCCGCGCGATCAGTCACGTCCAGCTTCACCGCCAGAACATTGTCACCGCCGGCCAGTTCGGCCGTGGCCGCCGCCAGATGATCGTCCCGAATATCGGCAATCACCACCCGCATCCCCGCGCCCAGCAACGCCTTGGCGATGCCCAGCCCAATGCCCGATGCACCGCCGGTCACAAAGGCGGTCTTGCCTTCCAGATTCTGCATGTCACTCTCCACGCGGCGGCAATTGTGCCGCCAAAATCATCACTGGCGCTTTTTGTATATGTTACTTACAAATTGCCAAGAGGAATCGACGGGCCAAAACGGTCCGCGCTGGAGAGGACAGTAACTGATGGCACTTGGCCCCACCCCGGCTGCACCGGCTGCGCCCGAACTGATCGTTGATGCCGCCGGCACCATCCCCGGTCCCGATAGCCATGGCAGCGACGCCGCGGGCAGCTGGCCTTCGACCGGGGCTTCGTATTACGCGCTGTTCGCGATCATCTTCGCCACGTTCCTGACCTTTTTCGACCAGACCGTGTTCGGCATGCTGGCCCAGCGGATCAAGACCGACTTTCAGCTTAGTGATGAAGCTTTGGGCTTTGTTGGCGGTCCGGCCAGCGTGATCTTCTATGTGCTGGTGGGCATTCCAATGGCCCGGCTGGCCGATATCTATCCACGTAAACTGGTGCTGGCCGGCGGGATGGTGGCAACCGCCACGGTGATGATGCTGGGCGGGGTGGCGCAAGGTTTCAAACAATTCATCGCCAGCCGGATGTTCTTGGGCGCAGGCGGATCGGCTCATGCTCCGGCGGCCTATTCACTGCTGGCCGATGCCTTCCCGCCCCAGAAAATAACCCGTGCGTTCGCGTTGCTGCAACTGGGGTTCATTGGCGGGACAACGCTGGGGATCATGCTGGGCGGCAAGCTGGTGGTGGCATCCGCCGGCTGGAACGAAGATCGCCTGCTGGGGATGCAGGTGTTCGGCTGGCAGTGGCTGCTGTTCTACATGGGGTTGGCCGGATTGCTGGCCGCCTCGCTGCTGCTGTTCGTCAAAGAACCCACCCGCAAACTGCCGCCCGGCACCGCTGCGCAGGCACCGGCAGATGCCGGCACCGCCCGCCGCCTGGCCACGTTCCTTGGCTTTGATGCGTTGCAGGCCATCAAAGCCCGCCGCGCGGTGTTCTTCCCGATGTTCGGGGCGCTGGCGCTAAGCGCAGTCGAAACCTTCGGCCTCGCATTCTGGCGGGTACCATTCATGATGCGCAGCTATGGCTGGGACGAAGCCCAGATCGGGTCGGTGATGGGACCGATGATGCTGGTTGCGAACCTTGCCGGGATCCTGCTGGGCGGGGTGTTCGTCGAATTTCTCGCCAAGCGGCACAAGGATGCCAACGTGCGCGCCGCGGCGATCCTGTTCGGGCTGGTCACGGTCTGCGCCATCGCTTCGCCGCTGATGCCCACCGGCGAAGCATCGCTGGCGGTGATGGCGCTGGGCGGGGTGTTCGGCTTGGCCGGTGCCGTCCCCCAGAATGCCGCAATCCAGCGCATCGCCCCGCCGGAAATGCGCGGGCAGGTAACCGCGTTTTACTTGTTCATGTTCACCTTTTTCGGCGCGATGGGCAGCCAGGTCGTGGGCAGTGTGGCGCAGCGCATTGTCGGCAACGAAGCTGAACTGTGGAAGGCGCTGGTCATTACCGCCGGCGTGTTGCTCCCCATTGCCACGCTGCTGATGATCCGCGCGATCAAGCCTTACCGCGAAGAAATCGAACGGCTTGAAGCAGCCGGGCTGTAAGGCCGTTGACAAGCCTCGGGTCCCCCCGCAATTTGTAAGCACAACATACAATCATCTGGAGAGAGTCGGATGTCTGAAGATCGTATTGCCGCCCTTGAAGCCAAGCTGGCCGAAATGGACCGCCGCCTGACCGTGCGCGAGGACGAGCTGGACGTGAAGAAGCTCCAGTACCTCTACGGCTACCTGATCGACAAATGCATGTACAACGAAGTGGTCGACCTGTTCGCCGATGATGGCGAAGTCTGCTTCTTTGGCGGGGTGTGGAAGGGCAAGGAAGGCGTGCGCCGGCTCTACGTCGAACGCTTCCAGAAGCGTTTCACGTATGGCAACAACGGTCCGATCGATGGGTTCCTGCTTGATCACCCGCAGATCCAGACGATCATCGACATCGACGAAACCGGTACGATCGCCAAGCTGCGCGGCCGTTCGACCATGCAGGCCGGTCGCCACAAGGATTATGAGGGCGCCGAACCGCACCTCAAGGCCCGCCAATGGTGGGAAGGTGGCCTGTACGAAAACACTTACGTCAAGGGTGCCGATGGCAAGTGGCGGATCAAGTGCCTGAACTATTTCCCGCACTGGCACGCCGATTTCGAAAAGGGTTGGGCCTACACCCCCGATGAATACGTTCCCTTCCCCAAGGTGCTGTTCCCCGAAGATCCGAGCGGCCCCGATGCCCTGATCGACGATCACTGGCTGTGGCCGACCCACAAGCTGCTGCCGTTCCACATGAAGCACCCGATCACGGGCAAGGAAATGGTTGCGCAGCGTTGGCAGGGCGATGAAGATCGCGCCAAGGCCAAGCAAAAGGCCTGACGATCGATCCAGCCGCGTCCCCCGCAAGCCGCGCCATTCCGGTTCGGCCTGCGGGGCAAATGCGCAAACGATCAAGCGAACCCCGGACCCAAACCGGGGGGACGGAGTGAAGTGGCAATGTCGGACTACCCCAGCCTTTACATGATCATCGATGGGGAGCGCGTTTCAGGCGGCAGCCGACGCACCCACACCGTGGTCAACCCCGCAACCGGCGAAGCGCTGGGCGAATTGCCGCTGGCCGATCCGGCCGATCTCGATCGCGCCCTGGAAACCGCACAACGCGGCTTCCAGATCTGGCGCGAATCCACCCCGCAACAACGCGCCGCGGTGTTGCAGGGCGCGGCCCGGTTGATGCTGGAACGACAAGAGCAACTGGCCCGCATCGCCACGCAGGAACAAGGCAAACCGCTGGCCGAAAGCCGCATCGAAGTGATGATGAACGTCGGCCTGTTCAACTTCTACGCCGGCGAAGTCCACCGGTTGTATGGGCGCACGCTGGTGCGCCCGGCAGGCACGCGATCGACCGTCACCCACGAACCGGTTGGCCCGGTTGCGGCGTTTGCACCGTGGAACTTTCCGATCGGCAACCCCGGACGCAAGCTGGGCGCGCCGATCGCGGCAGGCTGTTCGGTCATCCTGAAAAGCGCCGAAGAGGCGCCGGCATCGGCGCTCGCGGTGTTGCAATGCCTGCTGGATGCAGGGCTGCCCAAGGAAGTGGCGCAGGCCGTTTACGGCGTGCCCGATGAAGTCAGCCGGCACCTGCTGGGTTCGCCGATTATCCGCAAGCTGTCGTTCACCGGATCGACCATCGTTGGCAAGCACCTTGCCCGGCTGGCGACCGAAAATATGCAGCGCACCACGATGGAACTGGGCGGGCATGGCCCGGTGCTGGTGTTCG
>JBDKLL010000109.1:0-6315 GCA_039795595.1 Pseudomonadota bacterium | reverse complement strand
CCCGGCGCGGGGTCATTGGACGTGGTCTGCGAAGGTCGGACCACTGCTAGCGGGAAGGACGCGCGCAGATGAAGATCGTTGCCGGCAACAGCAACCTGCCACTCGCACGGGCGATTGCAGGGTATCTTGAAATGTCGTTGACCGATGCCAGCGTGCGCCGCTTCGCGGACGAAGAAGTGTTCGTTGAAATTCACGAAAACGTCCGCGGCGAAGATGTTTTCGTGGTGCAATCCACCAGCTTCCCCACCAACGACAACCTGATGGAGCTGCTGATCTGCATCGATGCGCTGCGCCGCGCTTCGGCCAAGCGGATCACCGCCGTGGTGCCGTATTTCGGCTATGCCCGGCAGGATCGCAAACCCGGGCCGCGCACCCCGATTTCGGCCAAGTTGGTCGCCAACCTGATCACCACCGCGGGGGCCGACCGGGTGCTGGCGGTCGATCTGCACGCCGGCCAGATCCAGGGCTTTTTCGATATCCCGACCGACAACCTGTTCGCCGCGCCGGTGATGGCCGCGGATATTCTGGCCCGGTATGGCGGTGAAAACCTGATGGTGGTTTCGCCCGACGTTGGCGGCGTGGTGCGCGCCCGCGCGCTGGCCAAGCGGCTCGACAATGCGCCGCTGTCGATCGTCGACAAGCGCCGCGACAAGCCGGGTCAGTCCGAAGTGATGAACATCATCGGCGACGTGAAGGGCCGGGCCTGCATCCTGATCGACGATATCATCGATTCGGGCGGCACGCTGTGCAACGCGGCGCAGGCGCTGATGGACGCCGGTGCGGCCAGCGTTACCGCCTATCTCACCCACGGCGTCCTGTCGGGCGGTGCGGTGGCGCGGGTCAGCGGATCGGCGCTCAAGGAACTGGTGATCACTGATACGATCATGGCCAGCGAAGCCGCGCAGCAATCCGACAAAGTCCGGGTGCTGACGATCGCCCCGCTGATCGGCGAAGCGATCCGCCGGATTGCCGATGAAAGTTCGGTTTCCAGCTTGTTCGATTGAGATGAACCTGACCGCCGACATCGCGCTGGCGCACCGGTTGGCCGACGCGGCCCGGGCGGCGATCCGCCCGCATTTCCGGGCCGGCCTGACGAGCGAGCGCAAGGGCGATGCCACCCCGGTGACGCTGGCCGATCGCGCCGCCGAAGAGGCGATGCGGGCGATCCTGCGCGATCACGCCCCCGGCGATGCCGTGCATGGCGAGGAATTTGGCGCAACGACCGGGCAATCCGGGCGCACCTGGGTGCTCGATCCGATCGATGGCACCACCGCCTTTCTGGCCGGCCGCCCGCTGTTCGGCACGCTGATCGCGCTGGTGGTTGAAGGCTGGCCCGTGCTGGGCGTGATCGATCAGCCGATTCTGGACGAGCGCTGGGTGGGGGTGACCGGGCAGGCAACCACGCTGAACGGCCAGCCGGTGCGCACCCGGCATTGCGCTACGCTGGCCGATGCCGCGTTAGCCACGACCGGACCACATTACTTCGATGATCATGATGGCGCGCATTTCATGGCGCTGGCGGCCAAGACCGATCATCGCCGGATGGTGATGGGCGGCGATTGCTACAACTACGCGATGCTGGCCAGCGGCCACCTTGATCTGGTGTGCGAAGCCAACCTCAAGCTCCACGATTGGGCTGCGTTGGTGCCGGTGGTCGAAGGCGCGGGCGGGACAATGTGCGATTGGAACGGCGAACCGCTCCACGCCGCCAGCGATGGACGGGTGCTGGCGATGGGCGATCCCGCGCGGCTGGAGGACGTGGTTGCGGCGCTGGCCTGCAATCATTAGGCAACCATTAGGCCGCCGGCGGCAGCGGATCAGGCCAGCGCGGCCTTGATGAAATCTGCCGCGCGTTCGCCGATCATGATTGATGGCGCGTTGGTGTTGCCAGAAACCAGCCGCGGCATGATCGAGGCATCTGCCACCCACAGCCCATCAAGCCCGCGCAGTTTGAGCGTGGGATCAACCACTGCCGCATCATCGCTGCCCATCCGGCAGGTGCCAACCGGGTGATAAACGGTATCGGCGCGGCTCCGGATCAGATGGTCCAGTGCAGCATCGTCGGCCAGATCGATCGGGTGCCGGTCCTGCGGCTGGTAATCGGCCAGCGGCGGCGCATCGACGATCCGGTGCATCAGCCGCACCCCGCGGCGCAGCGTGGCCAGATCGCGCTCGTCGGACAGGAAATTGGGGTCGATCGCTGGCGCGGCCGCGGGATTGGCCGAGGCCAGCCGCACCGTGCCGCGGCTTTCCGGGCGCAGCACGCAGGCGTGGATCGAAAAGCCGTGGCCGTGAACGGTTTCGCGTCCGTGGTCTTCAAGCATCGCCGGGACGAAATGGTATTGGATGTCGGGTGCCGGCAGGTCTGGAACCGAACGCCAGAATCCGCCCGCTTCGGCGAACGGGGTGGTCATCATGCCGGTCCGCTTGCGGCGATGTTCGATGATCGCCCCCAGCATCTTCCACGCCCCGGCCAGGCTATCGCCAATGAAGTCTTTCGACTGCGTTTTCCAGCCGTGGACGTAATCGATATGATCTTGCAGATCAGCGCCAACCGCGGCGCGATCGACGGTCACGGGGATGCCGTGATCGGCAAGGTGCGCCCCCGGGCCGATGCCGGATAGCATCAGCACTTGCGGCGATCCAAACGCCCCGGCCGAAAGCACGACGCCAGCCGCAGCGTGCAGCACGCGCGATTGGCCGCCGCTGCGGATTGCCACGCCGGTGGCGCGGCCCTGTTCGATCACGATGCGTTCAACCTGCACGCCGGTCTGGATTGCCAGATTGGCGGGTGGGTTGCCCAGATAGGCGCGCGCGGCAGACCAGCGTTCACCGCCCTTCTGGGTCACCTGATAGAGGCCAAAGCCATCCTGCTGCGCGCCGTTGAAATCGGCATTGGTGCCCAGCTGTAATTGCCCGGCGCTGGCCACGAAGGCCCGGCTGCCGGGGTTGGGCCAGTGTTGGTCCGAAACGGACAGTGGCCCATCGCCGCCGTGGAAGGCATCCGCACCGCGGGCGTTGCCTTCGGCCTTGCGGAAGTAGGGCAGGACATCAGCATGGCTCCACCCCGTGCAGCCAAGCGCGGCCCATTGATCGTAATCGAAGGCATTGCCGCGAACATAGAGCATTGCATTGATCGCGCTTGATCCACCCAGTCCGCGCCCGCGCGGCTGATAACCGGTTCGCCCATTCAGCCCCGGTTGGGGCACGGTTTCGAAGCGGTAGTTCGCAGGCTTTGGGATCCACGGCATGAAGCCCGGGGTCTTGATCCGGACGTTGTCGTTGGTGCCGCCCGCTTCGAGCAGGCAGACCCGCCGCCGCGGGTCTTCGGCCAATCGCGCGGCGATCGCGCTGCCGGCACTGCCGCCACCGATCACGATAACGTCGAACTGGTCCATTGCCTGCATCCTCAGTTGTTTTGATGCAGGTTAATCATCCGCTTAAACCGGGGCAATGTTATTCGGCAGGATCGGCCGCGTTATGCGCCTGCCAGCGCGCCCGGATCGCATCCGACGTATCGCGGCTGCCGTCGTGGGTCCAACCGGGCGGCATGAAGATATAGCCCAGCTTGGAGCGCCACGGAGCCTGCCACACATCGCGCGCCATGCCGATCCATTCGTGGAACGCGGCCCAGCCGAGGTGGAAGGTGCCAAGCTGCCTGACGATGCCGTAATGGATGCGCTCGGCATCCCGCTCTGGGGTGAAAGTGCCGAACAGCCGATCCCAGATGATGAACACCCCGGCATAGTTGCGATCCAGATAGTCCGGGTTGGTGGCATGGTGCACACGGTGGTGGCTGGGGGTGTTCAGCACGGCTTCGATCCAGCGCGGCAGCCGGCGGATCGCTTCGGTGTGGATCCAGAACTGGTAAACCAGATTCACCGCCCCGACGGTAACGATCATAGCCGGGTTGAAGCCGATGAAGGCTGGCCAGATCCGGAACGCGAACGACAGCGCAAAGAACCCCGTCCACGTCTGGCGCAGTGCGGTGGAAAGGTTGTAATGCTGGCTGGAATGGTGGTTGACGTGGCTGGCCCAGAACCAGCGCACCCGGTGGCCGGTGCGGTGCGCCCAGTAATAGTTGAAATCATCCAGCACGAAGCAGGCGGCCCATGCCCACCAGACCCAGCCGATCGTGGCAATGCGGTGCTGGTAAAGCCAGACCGCCGCCGCGGCGACCAGCCCGGCGGTTAGCCCGCCAACCAACGTGCTGCCCGTGCCCAGCGCCAGCGAGGTCAGCGTATCGCGCGGTTCATAGGACTGCGGCGCGCGGCGGCGCGCCCACAGCATTTCGATCACGATCGCCAGAATGAAGAATGGGATTGCCAGTTCGACCGGGCCAAAGTGCGGCATTGCTTATCCCCCCACCCGTCGCAGGCTGGCGGCCCAGATTTGGGCCTGATCGCCCAGATCAAGCGTGATTGAGCCGAGCAGGCGTTCGCCCGTGCCGATTGTCAGGAAATTGCGATCGAGTTGCGAATGCGCGTGGCTATCGAGAATCCGGCTGACGAATTGCACCCCGTGGCGGCGCAGCAGCATGACCCGCCCGGTGCGATCACGCAGCAGCGCACCGATCCCGGCGCGGTCCACCGCCAGTTCGACCGGCTCGAACCCGCACAGCGCGGCCCGGGCCAAGGTTATCGCTTCGTCGGCACTGCGCAAGCGCACGTCCCCGCCCAGCCCGAGGCGCTGCGCCAGCCATGCCACCGCCACGATCAGTCCGATCGAAACAAGCACTTGCACGGCCAGGAATGGGATTGGCAAGTCAGGTGTCCTTGGCCGCCAGCATATCCATCAGCGCCCGCACCGGGGTGACGTCATACCCAGCCGCTGCCGCGGCAGTGGCCAAGGCTTCAGGGCTGGCACCGCGGCTGGCTTCGGCCAGCGCCCAGAGCAGCGTTGAACGGGTGCCCGACCGGCAATAGGCCAGCACCGGCCCATTCGCCGCGGCCAGTGCCGCTGCCATCGCCTTGACCTGCCCTTCCGAAAAGCCGGCATGGGTAACCGGGATCGCCACATAAGCCAGCCCGGCCGCCGCCGCCGCCGCCGCGATCGCGGCACCGGGGGTCTGATCGTCACTTTCGTCTTCGGGGCGGTTGTTGATGATCAGCGTGATGCCCTGCCGGGCAGCTTCGGCCACATCGGCCAAGGTGATCTGCGGGCTGGCAAAGATGCGCGGATTGAGTTCACGAAACACGGTACGGGGCCTCCTTAGGCGGCGTTGCGGCCTTGCGCCGCGCGGCGGCGCGCCCGGCGATTGCGCGATACGATGTTGAGCGTTTCGACCAGCACCGAAAACGCCATCGCGGCGTAGATATAGCCCTTGGGGATATGCACACCAAAGGCATCGGCGATCAGCACCACCCCGATCATTACCAGGAATGCCAGCGCCAGCATGACCAGCGTCGGATTGTGTTCGATGAACCGCGCCAGAGGATCGGCGGCGATCATCATCACGCCAACGGTGATCACCACGGCCGCGATCATGATCCCCACGTGATCGGTCATCCCTACGGCAGTCAGGATCGAATCGATCGAAAACACCAGGTCGAGCGCGATGATCTGGGCGATGGCTGCAGAGAAGGCGATCTGGCCCACACCTTTATCGTGATCGAGCAGTTCGCCGCTGTCGGTTTCGGGATCGATGTTGTGATGGATTTCCTTGGTGGCTTTCCACAGCAGGAACAGCCCGCCGGCCAGCAGGATCAGATCGCGCCCTGAAAAGGCGGTTTCGAACGTCGGTTCGCCATGCGTACCGGGTGCCCCGGCAAGGCCAAGGTCGAACAGCGGCTGTTGCAGCGAGACGATCCAGCCGATCAGCAACAGCAGCCCGATCCGCAGGCCCAACGCCAGCGCCAAACCGATGCGGCGGGCGGTTTGCTGCTGGTGGGCCGGCAATTTGTTCGAAAGGATCGCGATGAACACCAGGTTGTCGATGCCCAGCACGACTTCGAGCGCGATCAGGGTTAACAGGGCTGCCCAGGCAGCGGGATCGGTAAACAGTGCAATCAGGTCCATGGGGCGTGTCTGCCAAGTGCTGCGCCGCGAAGCAAGGGCGCAGCGTGGATCGGCAGAAATGTCACACCACTGGCGTTACGCGGCGACGGATTTCCGCTTCATCTGATTCTGTTCGCCATTTCAACTTTGTTCCGCTATCGAGAGAATCGCAGAAGAAGGGCCTTTCGCGCTTTTTCCTGTCGTCCGGTGCGATTCGTCCGCGCTGCCGGGCTGCGTTGATTGGGGCGAAGCGAAGGTACGTTCGAGTTTATGGGTTTTGATCGTGGACGTCGCGGCCGTGGCCGTGACAAGCGGGAC
>JBDKLL010000108.1:0-5140 GCA_039795595.1 Pseudomonadota bacterium | reverse complement strand
ATCGCTGCGGTCGATCGCATCTGGCACGCCCGTTTCAAACGCGGGATCGGTGAAGAAGCTCTTGATCCGTTCCAGTTCGGCCAGCGGCGGTTCGATGTTCTGGCTGAGCAAGTGGGCGAATTCGGCTTCGACCTGGCGGGTGTATTCATCCTGACCCAGTTCGTGGACCAGGATCTTGATCCGCGCCTTGTACTTGTTGTCGCGGCGGCCATAGCGGTTGTAAACGCGCAGGCAGGCCTCGGAATAGGTGATGAAGTGCTTGATCGGCACGAACGCGTTGATGCACGGCGCGATCATCGGCGTGCGGCCCATGCCCCCGCCGACATAGAACGCAGCGCCGATTTCACCGGCCGCGTTGCGCACGATTTCGATGCCGATATCGTGCAGGCGCATCGCCGCGCGATCGGTCTGGCTGGCGATCACCGCCATCTTGAACTTGCGCGGCAGGAAGCTGAATTCGGGGTGGAAGGTGCTCCACTGCCGGATCAGTTCGGCATAAGGGCGCGGGTCCACCACTTCATCGGCGGCGGCCCCGGCATACTGATCCGACGTGGTGTTGCGGATGCAGTTGCCGCTGGTCTGGATCGCGTGCATTTCCACGCTGGCCAGATCGGCCAGAATATCGGGTGCGTCTTCCAGTTTGATCCAGTTGTACTGGATGTTCTGACGCGTGGTGAAGTGGCCATACCCGCGATCGTACTTGTCCGCGATATCGCCCAGCATCCGCATTTGCGCGCTGCTAAGGGTGCCATAAGGCACCGCTACGCGCAGCATATAGGCGTGCAGTTGCAGGTAGAGGCCGTTCATCAGCCGCAGCGGGCGAAAGGCTTCTTCAGAGAGGTGGCCATCAAGGCGGCGGCGCACCTGATCGCGGAATTCTTCCACGCGGGCATCGACCATCGCCTGGTCATACGTGTCATACTGATACATCAGATCACCCAGTTGCCAGCGGCAGCATCGGCCGGCTTCAAAGTCAGGTCGGGACGAACGGTGGGGCCAAGGGCGCGGATGCGTTCCTTGATATGCGCGGGGCGGATGCCCTGCCCATCGTTGGCGGCATCGATCGCATAGGCCCCGGTAACGCGGCGGGCGGCCTGTTCGCGGGCGATCACCACATCGGCGTTATCGCCCACGTCAACGGCATCTTCGACGTGCAGCGACCATTCCACGCCGTCCCACCAGGTAACGGCACCGCTTTTCAAATCATTTCCGGTAAGGATCTTCACGAAGCAACCTCCAGCGCAAGGGCGCGCAGTTCTGTATCTTGCGGGGCAGCCGTGACTTCTCCGATCACGATCAGCGCCGGGCTTTTGACTTTTTCTGCCGTGACCAGCACCGGCAAACCCGCCAGCGGGCCGCGCAGCACGCGCATTTGCGGGCGGGTGGCGTTTTCGATCACCGCCACTGGCATATCGGGGGCCAGCCCATCGGCGATCAGCTTTTCCGCGATCGCTTCGGCCGTGGCGACGCCCATATAGATCACCAGCGTGCGTCCCTGACCGGCCAGCCCGGCCCAGTTCTGGTCTGACAGGCCCTTGCACTGGCCAGCGACAAAGCTGACGACCGACGCCGCCTTGCGGTGGGTCAGCGGCAGTTGCGCGGCCGCGGCAGCGCCGATCGCAGCGCTGATCCCGGGGACGACTTCAACCGGGACCCCCGCCGCACGGCAGGCTTCGGCTTCTTCGCCGCCGCGCCCGAAGATAAATGGATCGCCGCCTTTCAGCCGCACCACTTCGCGCCCGGCGAGGGCTTCGCTGACCAGCAGAGCGTTGATTTCATCTTGCGGCATGGTGTGGCGCGAGCGGCTTTTGGCCACCGAAACCAGTTTCGCATCGCGGCGGGCCAGCGCCAGGATCGCCGGATCGACCAGCCCATCATGCACGATCAACCCGGCCCGCATGATCAACCGCGCGGCACGCAGCGTCAGCAGATCGGGATCGCCGGGGCCAGCGCCGACCAGCCAGACCTTCGCGGATTTGGCGGGTTCAGAGAGGGAAGCGAACTTGCTCATCCCACCCCCATGCGGACCCTGCCAGAGTCGCGCCAGCCAGAATGGCTTTGCAGGGGATAAGGTCAGCTATCCCGGTTTGTGCCGGGCAGACCTGCAACCGGTGCCGAGGGCCATTCCTTCACATGAATATCGCGCTGGGGATAAGGGATGGCGATGCCGTGGGCCTGAAACGCGCTGAAAATCCCTTTCAGCAGATCGGACCGCAAATTGCCGACGCCTTCTTCGGGATCGTCGATCCACAACTGCACTTCGAACTGGATGGCATTTTCGCCAAATCCCACCAGCCATGCATCAACCCGGTGTCGATCCAGCACCCGTTCCAGCTTTCGCGCTTCGGCCAGCATCAATTGCTGGGCCAGATCGACATCGCTGCCATAAGCAACGCTGACTGGCACTTTCACCCGCACGTCACGATCAGTGAACGACCAGTTTTCGACCGTCGTGGTCATCAGGTGTTCGTTCGGGATCAGGTATTCGATCCGATCGCGGGTGATCACCGAAACCGCGCGAATGCCGATCCGGTTCACTTGCCCCACGGTGCGGCTGGCACCTTCGCCCACCGCGATCACATCGCCGGGCTTGATCGAACGGTCCGCCAGCAGGATCATCCCGGAAATCAGGTTGCCGAAGGTTTTCTGCAGGCCAAACCCGATGGCAAGGCCAAATGCGCCGGAAAACACGGTTAGCGCGGTCAGGCTGATGCCAAGGATATCGATCCCGATCAGGATCAACCCAACCCAGACCACGATCGCACCAACTTTTTCGCCCAGCAATTGTTGGGCCGGATCAAGCCGGGTCATCTGCCGGAACGTGCGGCGCACCGCGATGTTCAGCAACCGCCCGGCCACCATCACCCCGGCCGCGACAATCACCACCATCAGCGCATTGTAGATCGAGATCCGGTGCGCGCCGACATTGAAGCCCAGCGCATCGAGCCAGCGCAAATATTCCCCGATCCGGGCGGGGCCGGTCATGCCGCGGCCCATGCGGCCAGCCCGCGTTCAAGATCGGCGATCAGATCGCCGGCATCTTCCAGCCCGATCGATAGCCGCACCCCGAACCGGTCGCTGGCGGCCATCCCGGACAGCGGCCACGCGGTGGCGCTGCGCAGGCCTGCGGGATCAACCGGGGTGGCAAGGCTTTCAAACCCGCCCCAACTGAACCCGATCCCGAACAGGCTGAGCGCATCGATAAACGCATCGCGCGCGCCGCCGTCCTTGCCGTTGAAGACGAAGCTGAATAGCCCGCAGCCGCCGGTGAAATCCCGCTGCCACAGGTCGTGGCCCGGCGATCCGGGCAGCATCGGGCACAGCACCCGCGCGACTTCATCGCGTGCATCAAGCCACTGCGCCAAGGCCAGCGCACTGGCGGTTTCGCGTTCCAGCCGCAGCCCCATCGTGCGCAGCCCGCGCGCGGTCAAGGCGGCATCGTCGGGTGAAACCACCTGCCCCAGTTGCTGCGCGGTGCGGCGCAGCTTTTCGTAGTATTTGGGTCCGGCGCTGGCGCTGCCCAGCATCACGTCGCTATGCCCGCCAACGTGCTTGGTCAGACTCATCACCGCGATGTCCGCCCCGCGTTCCAGTGCGGGAAAGCCCAGCGGCGAAGCCCACGTATTGTCCAGCACCACCGCCACGCCGCGCGCCCGGGCGTGTGCGGCGAGCGTCGGCACATCCTGCACTTCCATGGTCAGGCTGCCGGGGCTTTCCAGCAGCACGGCCTTCGTCCGATCACAGATTGCGGCGGCAAAAGCGGCGGGGTCTTGCGGATCGAACCAGCGCGTTTCGATCCCGAAATCTTTCAGCAGCCCGCGGCCCATGGTGCGGGTGGGTTCATAGGCGTTGTCGGTCATCAGCAGCACATCGCCCGGGCGGAGCACCGCCAGCAGTGCCCCGGCCAAGGCGGCCACGCCCGATGGATAGAGCACCGTGCCGGCCGCGCCGGGTTCCAACCCGGTCAGCGCATCGGCCAGCGACCATTGGGTGGGTGCGCCGCGCCGGCCGTAATAGAAATGGCCATCGGCATTGGGTTTTCCGGCGTGGAGTGAAGCCGTGTCCGGGTAAAGGTGGGTGCTGGCACGCCACACCGGCACGCTGACCACCGCGCCGGGTTGGTCGGGCGTGCCGGTCCATTCAGCCTTGCGCCCGCTGGTAACCAGCCGGGTGGCCGATTTTTGATCGTGCTCGTCCGCGCCCCCGGCCATGGTTCAGGCCGCCGTGGCCTTGGGCGTATCGGGATCGGCACCCCATTCGGTCCAGCTACCATCATACAGCGCGGCATCTTCCTTGCCGATCAGATGCATCCCGAACAGCAGCACGCAAGCGGTAACCCCGCTACCGCAGCTGGTAACCACGGGCTTGCCCAGATCGATCCCCGCACTTTCGAACGTGGCTTTCAGCCCGGCCTTGTCCTTGAACGTGCCATCGGCGTTGTAAAGTTCGGTAAACGGGACGTTGAACGAACCCGGGATATGCCCGCTGGCGATATGCGGACGCGGATCGGCTTCCGCGCCAGACCAGCGCGCCGCGCCGCGGGCATCAACCACTTGTTCGTCCTTGCTGTGCAGGTTGGCGAGCACGTGGGCCTTGGTGCGCACGTTCTTATCGTCCTGCCAGACGGTGAAATGACGGTGGCGCAAGGTTTCCTTGCCTTGTGCCAGTGCGCGTCCTTCGGCTTTCCACTTGGCCAAACCGCCATCAAGGATCGCCACATCATGCGCGCCGAACATCTTGAGCATGAACCATGCCCGGGCTGAGGTTTTTACCGCGCTATCATCATAAAGCACGATGCGGCTGCCATCGCCCAGCCCCAGCGATTGCATCCGGCTGGCGAATTTTTCTGCCGGGGGCAGGGTGTTTTCGATGGGGGCAGCGGTATCGACCAGATCGCCCAGGTCCATGAACACTGCGCCGGGGATGTGTCCGGCTTCGTATTCGGCCTGCGCATCGCGCCCGGTCCCGGGCAGATGTTTGGTGCAGTCAACAATTCGCAGATCGCTCGCGCCCATTTCATTGGCGAGCCATTCGGTCGAAACCAGACTTTCCATGTTCCTCGTGCCTCCTCGCACATCGCGGTTATGCGGCATTTCGCCGTCATCGCAGCGCCCCTCTCGCTGCAGTTGCGAAAAGGTTA
>JBDKLL010000107.1:0-10226 GCA_039795595.1 Pseudomonadota bacterium | reverse complement strand
AGTAATCGCCGCACCTCCCCCCTCGACAAGCCGCGCCGAGCGGTTAGAGGGACGGCATGACTAGCGAACGATTTAATCCCGCCAGCGCCGATCCGCGTTGGCAGCGCGTGTGGGACGAAGCACAAAGCTTCAAGGCCAATGATGCTTCGGCCAAGCCGCGGTCCTACGTGTTGGAAATGTTCCCCTATCCTTCGGGGCGCATCCACATCGGCCACGTCCGCAATTACACGATGGGCGATGTCTTGGCCCGCTACAAGCGGATGCAGGGCTTCGAAGTGTTGCACCCGATGGGCTGGGATGCCTTCGGGATGCCCGCGGAAAACGCCGCGATGGAAAAGGGCGTCCACCCCGGCGGCTGGACCCGCGATAATATCGCCAACATGAAGGCCCAGCTCAAGCGGCTTGGCTTTGCGCTCGACTGGAGCCGTGAACTGGCCACGTGCGAGCCAGACTATTACGGCCACGAACAGGCGCTGTTCCTTGATCTCTATGCCGCCGGGCTGGTTTACCGCAAGGAAAGCGCGGTCAACTGGGATCCGGTCGACATGACGGTGCTGGCCAACGAACAAGTGATCGACGGGCGTGGTTGGCGTTCGGGCGCGCTGGTCGAAAAACGCAAGCTGAGCCAGTGGTTCCTCAAGATCACCGAATTCGCCGACGATCTGCTGGATGGACTGGGCAACCTTGATACTTGGCCCGAAAAAGTCCGGCTGATGCAGGAAAACTGGATCGGCAAATCGCAGGGTCTGCAGTTCCGGTTCACCAGCACCGATGCGGCCACCCAAGTCGAAGTGTTCACCACCCGTCCCGATACGATCTTCGGGGCCAGCTTTGTGGCGATCGCCGCCGATCACCCGATCGCGCAGGGCCTGGCCGCGGCCGACCCAGCCGTGACCGCATTTGTCGAAGAATGCCGCAAAGGCGGGACCACAGCGGCGGAAATCGAAACGCAGGAAAAGCTGGGTTATGATACCGGCATCCGGCTGAAGCACCCGTTCGACGATGCGATCGAATTGCCGCTCTACATCGCCAACTTCGTGCTGATGGATTACGGCACTGGGGCGGTGTTCGGCTGTCCGGCGCACGATCAGCGCGATCTTGATTTCGCCCGCAAGTATGGCCTGCCGGTAACCCGCGTGGTGGCCGATGGCGATCAGACCGATCCCGTGTTTGCCGGCAACGAAGCCTATACCGGGCCGGGCCGGCTGGTGAACTCGCGGTTCCTTGATGGCATGGAAGTTGAAGCCGCGAAGGCCGAAGTTATCGCCCGCGCCGAAGCCGGCCAGTGGGGCCACGGCACCACCGTTTGGCGGCTGCGCGATTGGGGCGTTTCGCGCCAACGTTATTGGGGCACACCGATCCCGTTCATCCATTGCGATGCCTGCGGCGTGGTGCCGGTGCCCAAGGACCAGTTGCCGGTTACCCTGCCCGAAGATGTCAGCTTCGACATCCCCGGCAACCCGCTGCTGCGCCATCCCACGTGGAAGCACGTGGACTGCCCGGCCTGCGGCAAGCCCGCCACCCGCGAAACCGATACGCTGGATACGTTCGTCGATTCGTCGTGGTATTTCCTGCGCTTTGCCAGCCAGCCCGCCGACAAGCCATTCGATCCCGAAGTGATCAAGCAATGGCTGCCGGTGGAACAGTATATCGGCGGGATCGAACACGCGATCCTGCACTTGCTCTATGCCCGGTTCTGGACCCGCGCCTTGGCCCACATCGGCCTGATCGACGTGAAGGAACCGTTCGCCAGCCTGTTTACGCAGGGCATGGTCACCCACGAAACCTATTCGCGGGTCGACCCGGGCAATGGCCAGCCGATCTATTTTTCGCCCGCGGACATTGATCGCGGCGGGGATAGCGCAACCTTGAAGGCCGATGGTCAGCCGGTGGAGATCGGCCGGGTCATCAAGATGTCGAAAAGCAAGAAGAACGTCGTCGATCCTGACGATATCATTGCCCAGTACGGTGCCGATGCGGTGCGCTGGTTCATGCTTTCCGACAGCCCGCCCGAACGCGATCTGCCATGGTCGGAAGCCGGGATCGAAGGCTGCGCTCGCTTTGTCCAGCGCTTGTGGCGCCTGTTCGGCCAGTACGACGCCGCAGCCACCGGTGAGGACAAGGCGCTGGACCGCAAGGTTCACCAAACCGTGGCCGCAATTGCGCAGGACATCGAATCGCTGGGCTTCAACAAGGCCGTGGCGCGGATCTATGAACTGGCCGGCGCGGTTGAAAAGGCCGCCCCATCGGCCAGCCGCAGCGCTGCGATCCGCGCGGTGCTGCTGCTGATCGCGCCGATGATGCCGCATCTGGCCGAAGAAGCCTGGTCGGCCATCGGCACCGGGCTGATCGCCGATGCACCGTGGCCGGCGGTTGACCCCGCACTGCTGGTCGAAGACGAAGTGACTATTGCCATTCAGGTGCTGGGCAAGCTGCGCGATACCATCACGGTGGCCAAGGGGCTGCCCAAGGAAGAGGTAGAGGCTCTTGCTCTCGCCTCGGACAAAGTGCAGCGTGCGCTGGATGGCAAACCCGTGAAAAAGGTGATCGTGGTGCCCGACCGTCTGGTAAACCTCGTCGCATGAAGCGGCTCGCCGCCTTGCTTGCTGCCATGCTGCTGGCCCCCACGCTGGGCGGCTGCGGATTGCAGCCGATGTATGCCGGCGGCGGCAACGGCGCGGTGGCGCAAGGGCTGGCCGGAATCGAAGTTGGCGCGATCGAAGGCAAGGCGGGTTGGCTGGTGCGCAACGCGCTGGCTGATCGGCTCGGCACCAGCGGCACCGCGCGCTATCGGCTGGATGTGCGGCTGGACGATCGGCTGGAAGGGTTGGGCCTGCTGTCGAATGACACCACCGCGCGCGAACGCCGCACCTTGCGGGCGCGGTATCAGTTGGTCGATCTGGCCAGTGGGGCCATCGTGCTGGATGCCACCGCCGGATCAGACGCCGGGATCGACGTGGTCTCATCGGAATATGCCACGATCGCGGCCGAGCAGACCGCGCTCGAAAACCTCTCGCGCGAAGTGGCCGATCGGATTGTGACCCGCGTTGCGCTTGATCTGCGCGCCCGGGATGCGGCCCCCCAGTGAAGGCCAGCCAGAAGGATTTCCGCAGCATCGCGCCGCGCGCCGCGCGCGAAGCCCGGGTGTTCTTCTTCTGCGGTCCCGACGATGCCAGCATCGCCGATGCGGCCAACCATATCGCCGCACTGCTACCTGACGCGGGCGAGCGGGTTGAATTGTCCGGGGCAGACTTGCGCAAGGATCCGGTGCGATTGGGGGATGAAGCCCGATCAACTTCGCTGTTCGGCGATGCCCGGCACATCTGGGTGCGGGCCAGCGGCGATGAAGCCCATGACGCGGTTGAAAACCTGCTGGCCGGTGAAGCCGAACCCTGCCCGGTGATCATTGTCGCCACCAATGCCACCGACAAGGCCCGCACCGCCAAGCTGCTGGCCAATCGTCCCGATGGACTGGTGGCGATGTTCTATCCGCCCGATCTGCGCAGCGTTACCGGTAGCGTACGCGACATGGCCGATGCCGCCGGGGTGCGGCTGAACGGCGATCTGGCCGAACGCATCGCCCGCGCGGCTGCGCTCGATACCCGGTTGGCGCAATCGGAAGTAACCAAGCTGGCGCTCTATCTTGATGCCACCCCTGAAGCCCCGCGCAGTGCCGATCTGGCCGCGCTCGACGCGATCGGCGCCCGGACCGAGGATGATGGCTTCATGCCGCTGGTCAACGCGGTGCTAGGCGGCCAGACTGGCAAACTGGCGGGCGAATTGCAGCGGATGCGCGAACTGGGGCTGAACCCGGTGGGATTGCTGCTGGCGTTCGAACGCCGCGCCGCGCAACTGGCCGACCTTGCCGGAAAACTTGGTCCGCGCGGGGATATTCAAGCGCTGCTCGAAGCCGAATCCACGGCCCGCCGGGTGTTCTGGAAGGACAAGCGCGATCTGGGCACACAGCTTGGCCGCTGGCGCGGCAAGCGGCTGGCCCGGTTGCTCGACCGGCTGATGGACTTGCACCGGGCCTTGCTGGCCAATAGCCAGAACGCCGAATTGCTGCTGGCGCAAGGGCTGGCAGAAATTACCCGCGCCGCCGCCCCCCGCGGGTAACCGCTCAGCGGGTCGGAACCGGCGCTTCGCCCGAATAATCGTAGAAACCCCGGCCGGTCTTGCGGCCCAGCCACCCGGCTTCGACATATTTCACCAGCAGCGGGGCCGGGCGATACTTGCTGTCGCCCGTGGTGTTGTAAAGCACGCGAACGATATCAAGGCAGGTATCCAGCCCAACGAAATCCGCCAGCTCCAACGGCCCCATCGGATGGTTCAGGCCCAACCGGCAACCCTTGTCGATATCGGCAATGCTGGCCGTGCCTTGCCCCAGCACGAACACCGCTTCGTTGATCATCGGCAAAAGGATGCGATTGACGACAAAGCCGGGTTCATCTTCGGCCTGCACCACCTGCTTGTTCAGGCTTTCGGCAAAGGCGCGGGTGCGGGCCACGGTATCGGCCCTGGTTGCCAGCCCAGGGATCACTTCGATCAGGCCCATCACCGGCACCGGATTGAAAAAGTGCAAGCCGATGAACCGCGCCGGATCGGGTGAACTGGTGGCCATCCGGGTGATCGGGATCGAACTGGTGTTCGATGCCATGATCGCATCAGCGCGCAGCACTTTGCCGGCGGCTTCAAAAATCTTGCGCTTGATCTCTTCGCGTTCGGTGGCGGCTTCGATGATCAGATCGGCTTCGATCATCGGCGCATAATCGCCGATCGGGGTGATCCGCTCCAGCGCCGCAGTGGCCTGATCCGGGGTCAGCTTGTCGCGCGAAACCAGCCGGGCCAGCCCCTTGTCGATCCCGACCTTGGCCTTTTCGGCCAGGGCCACATCAACGTCCGACAGTAGCACTTTCATGCCGAACTGGGCGATCGTCTGGGCAATGCCCGAACCCATCTGCCCTGCACCGATTACCGCGACCGTCCGCATCCCTGATCCCTTCGCACTTGCAGCAAAGACCGCTGCCTAGCGAGGATTGAACAGCTTTACCAGCCGTTTCGGATCAACGATTTTGCCCCGGCACCCACAGCACATCGCCAGCCGCGCCGGCGTTGATCGCGCGGGCCAGCACGAACAGATAATCGGACAGCCGATTGATATAGGCCAGCGCCGCCGGGTTGGTGGGTTCAGCCGCGGCCAGCGCAGTCATCGCGCGTTCGGCGCGGCGCACCCCAGCCCGCGCCACGTGGACCCGCGCCGCGCCTTCGCTGCCGCCGGGCAGGATAAAGCTGGTCAGCGCGGGAACCCCTGCGTTGAGCGTATCAATCGCCGTTTCCAGCCATTCGGCCTGCGCTGGTACGATCCGCAGGACCATATCCGAAGGCGCAAAATCGGCCCCGCCCAGCGCACCCAACGGGGTCGCCAGATCAGCCCCCAGATCGAACAGGTCGTTCTGGATCCGGATCAGTTCTACGGCGTGCGCGGTGCCAGGCAGCGCGACCACCGCCAGCCCGATGGCGCTGTTGGCTTCATCGACTGCGCCAATCGCTTCCATCCGTGCGGCGTGCTTGGGACAGCGCGAACCATCGACCAGCCCGGTCGTGCCATCATCACCCGTGCGGGTGTAGATCTTGTTGAGCTTGACCAAGGCGCGTCAGCGGCTGGCAAAAACAGCCATGGCCACCACCAGGATCGCGGCCGCCTGAAACAGGATGCGCTGCATCATCAGCTTGTTCTGCTTCAACTGCATTTCGCTGGGGCCAGCGCCTTCGGGGCGCTCCAGATCGGCGCGAGTACTACGCATGAAAGCCGCGATGCCGCGCACCAGACTGACGACGGTCATGCCCATCAGGGCGACGATGACAAGGATCAGAAACGGGTTCATGCCCCACCTTCTAGGCCTGCGCCCAGCGAAATGCCAGCGGGGAAGCGCCCGGCGCGCAGCGCCGCCGCCAATGCCGCCCCATCCTGCCCGGCCCGGCGCAAATCCGCCAGCGCAGGCGAACCGCGTCGTTTCGCCAGTTTGCGGCCATCCCCTTCCACCAACAGCGGATGGTGGTGCCACACCGGCACCGGCAGCCCCAGCAAGGCCTGCAGCAGGCGGTGAACATGGCTGGCCGCGAACAGATCGGCCCCGCGCGTTACCAGCGTGATCCCATCCGCGGCATCGTCCAGCGTTGCGGCCAGATGATAGCTGGCCGGGGCCTCCTTGCGCAGCAACACGACATCACCAAACAAATCAGGCTGGGCGGCCTGCACGCCGGCCAGTTCATCGGTCCACGCCAGTGGCTCGGCCAGCCGGATCGCTGCGGCCATATCAATCCGCCACGCCGCGCCATGGGGATCGACATCGCGCCCGCGGCACGTGCCGGGGTAGATCAACCCATCAGGCCCGGACGCCGTTGCCGCCGCGGCGATTTCCGCGCGGGTGCAGCGGCAGGGATAAAGCAGCCCCATCGCCTTCAGCCGTTCAGCCGCCGCGGCATAGCTGGCCGTGCGCGTGGATTGGAACACCACTTCGCCAGCCCAGCCCAGCCCCAGCCAGCGCAGATCGGCCAGAATATCAGCGACCAGCTCTGCCCGGCTGCGGGTGCCGTCGATATCCTCGATCCGCAGCACGAATGCCCCGTCGCGCGCCTGCGCCAGATCGTGCGCGACGATCGCGGCATAGGCATGGCCAAGGTGCAACGGGCCATTCGGGCTGGGGGCGAAACGGGTGCGGATCATGCGGCCTGCTTGTCCTGTGGATTGTGCGTTCGCGCAAGGCTTGACGCGCACGGCCCGGCACGGTTGAGTGGGGCCATGTACTGTCGCGCAACCGTCATCACAGGTTGTTACCAGAGGCCATGCTCAAGGACGAGCTGATCCAGCGCGCGGCCCGGTTCCGCAGCGCGGAGGAAGATCCCTCCCGGCATTTGGCCGATTGCCCTGCCTTGGTTCTGAACGCCGATTACACCCCGCTATCCTATTACCCGCTCAGCCTGTGGCCGTGGCAAACCGCAATCAAGGCGGTGTTCCTCGAACGGGTCGATATCGTCGCCAGCTATGAGCGCGAAGTCCATTCGCCGCGCCGGGCCATGCAGATTCCTTCGGTCATCGCGCTGCGGCAATATGTGAAGCCTACCGAATTCCCGGCCTTCACCCGCTTCAACTTGTTCCTGCGCGATCGCTTTGCCTGCCAGTATTGTGGCAGCCCCCATAACCTGACGTTCGATCACGTGGTGCCGCGGCGGCTGGGCGGGCAGACCAGCTGGGAAAACGTCGCCACGGCCTGCGGCCCGTGCAACCTGCGGAAAGGCGGCCGCACGCCAAAGCAGGCGGCAATGCCCTTGCTGGTGGCGCCGATCCGCCCCACCAACTGGCAGTTGCAGGAACGCGGCCGGGCCTTTCCGCCCAATTACCTGCATGAAACATGGCGCGATTGGCTGTATTGGGACGTCGAACTCGAAGCATGAGCAACCGATGACCAGCAGCACTATCCGCGCCGTCAACCTTGGCACGATCGCCGCATTCAGCCCGGCCGAAGCCAGCGCCATCGCCAAAACGCCCGTCAGCCACCCCGTGGCCATCGGGCCGCTGGGCCTGCACGGGGACGAACAGGCTGACCGCGTCCACCATGGCGGGCCGGACAAGGCGATCCACCATTACCCGCACGATCACTATCCCTTCTGGCGGGACCAGTTGGGCGATCACGCGCTGCTGGATCGCGAAGGTGCGTTTGGCGAAAACATCTCCACGCTAGGACTCACGGAAACCACGGTGTGCCTTGGCGATCGGTTCCGGCTGGGCAGTGCGCTGGTCGAAATCAGCCAGGGCCGGCAACCGTGCTGGAAGCTGGACCATCGCTTTGACCGCCCCGGGGTGATGGCAGCAGTGGTCCGCACCGCGCGGTCGGGCTGGTATTACCGGGTGATCGAAAGCGGCGCGGCATGCGTGGGCGATACGATCGAACTGGTCGAACGGCCACTTGCCGAATGGAGCGTGGCACGCTGCTTTGCCCTGCTGGTGGGCGGGGCGCACAAGCAGGATCCCGCCGCCGTGCGTACCTTGGCCGATCAGCCGTTATTGGCCACGCCGTGGCGCGAACGCGCGGCCCGGCTGATGGGGTGAACGATCAGGCCGACTGAACGGATCAGGCCAGCACGGTCAACGTAGCCAGATGCAACAACGCCGCCGCCAATGCCAGCACCAGCGCCACGGTAACGCGCGGCCCGGCAAAGATCGAAACCTGCCGCTGGGTTGGGAAACTGAACGTCACCGGGATGCCCAGCAGCTTATAGGGGTGAACATCGCGAAACAGCGGGTCAGCGGCCATTCGCACCATGTCGCGGCGGCTGCGATACCGCATCAGGCCAAAGATCGACCAACCCGGATCGCCTTCGACGTTCCATGCATCGATATAAGGGCCAACTTTGCGCCCGACCATGCCGGGATGCCCGCCGCGGCGCATCAGCCGCCGCACGAACGGATCGGAATAGCGCCGCATCATGGAGTGCCCGGTCACCGGCTCGCCAGTTTGCGGATCAGGCACCATGCCCGGTTCGATCCGAACAAGGTTGAGCATGACGAATTCCTTGCCGTCATCGGCTTCAAGGAAGGACCGCAGCACTTCGGGATCGTTGCCGCCTTCGAACTTGCCCCGCACCGTATCGAAAAACGCGTCAATTTCCGCCTTGGTCAGCGGCCCGCGCCAATTGTCGTACCACAGCCGAAACAGCCCATAGAGCACGGCCGCACCGCCCCAGATCATCGCGCCAGTCATCCGCTTTCCCCCGTTTTGCCAGCCTAGCGCAACCCTGCGAGCGCCTTTTGTCGGCGCCGCTGGACCGAACTGCCCAAGCCGATGGCTTCACGGTACTTGGCGACCGTGCGCCGCGCCAGATCGTATCCTTTCGCTTTCAACAGGTCCACCAGCGTATCATCCGACAGGATCGCCTTGGGATCTTCGGCATCAATCAACTGGCGGATCGCCGCTTTGACCGCTTCGGCCGATGCCCCGCCTTCGCCAGCGCTGCCGCCAACCCCCGATGTGAAGAAGTATTTCAATTCGAACGTTCCGCGCGCGCAGCTCAGATATTTGTTCGACGTCACCCGGCTGACCGTGGATTCGTGCATCCCGATTGCCTCTGCCACCGCCCGCAAGGTCAGCGGGCGCAACTGGGCCACCCCGTGGCGGAAAAATCCGTCTTGCTGCCGAACCAGTTCGCTGGCGACTTTCAGGATCGTTTTCTGCCGCTGGTCAAGCGCCTTCACCAGCCAGTTGGCATCGGCCAGCTTGTCCGACAGCCACCCCCGCGCGGCGCGATCATCGCACGCCCCGCGCAGTTCAACATAATAGCTGCGATTGACCACCAGCCGCGGCAAAGTGGCTTCGTTCAGGCGAACGTCCCACCCGCCATCCGCCCGCGCGGCAATCAGGATATCCGGCACCACCGGCTCGGCCCCGCTGCCGCCAAAGCGTAGTCCGGGCTTGGGATCGTAGCCCCGCAGTTCGGCCAGCATATCCGCAAAATCTTCGTCATCGACGCCGCAGATCCGCTTGAGCCGGGCCAGCTCCCCCTTGCCCAGCAGCGCAAGATTATCGAGCAGGCGGGCCATGCAGGGATCGTAACGATCCGCTTCGCGCGCTTGCAGCGCCAGACATTCGCCCAGATTACGCGCGCCAACCCCGGTGGGGTCCAGCCCGTGGACCAGCGCGAGCGCGGTTTCCAGCGCAGGCAGGCCCACGCCCAGTTCCACCGCGATTTCAGGCAATGGGGCGACAAGGTATCCCGCATCATCCAGCCGGTCGATGATCTGCCGGGCCAGTGCAGCATCGGCCGGATCGCGCGCCACCGCGCCAATCTGGGCCTGCAGGTGGTCGGCCAGCGATTGGCCTTCATCGGCGCGTTCTTCGATCCCCGGCGCGGCATCGCCGCTCCCCCCGCGCAAGTCGGCGCTCCAATCGCCGGTATCGCGATCGCGGTCGAGCGCGCCGGGATCGATATCCAGCGGGCGATCATCCGCCGCGCGCCCTTCCGCGACCAGTTGATCAACCGGCGATGTTTCAAGTGACGTGCGCCGCAGGGTATCAGGTTCGATGCCGATAGCGGCATCATCCGCCGCGGCCGCGCTGCTGATTTCGAGCAAGGGATTGGCGTCCAGCGCCTCGCCGATGAACGTTTCGATTTCGAGGTTGGACAGCGCCAGCAGCTTGATCGCCTGCTGCAACTGCGGCGTCATCACC
>JBDKLL010000106.1:0-5441 GCA_039795595.1 Pseudomonadota bacterium | reverse complement strand
CTGCGACAAGGCCCGCCACCATGGCAGACGCGCGGATCATCCACATCGAACTCGATGAAGCGACGATCCTGTGGCGCAACGCGGATATCGAACAGGAACGCCGGATCGCGATCTTCGACCTGATCGAAGACAACACTTTCAAGCCATTGCGCGCCTGGGACGCGGGTCATCAAGGCCCGTATCGGCTTAAACTGGCGGTCGATGATGGCCGGCTGATGCTGAGCATCGCCGATGATAATGCGCAACTGCTGGAAACCCTGATCCTGGGGCTAGGGCGGTTCCGCCGGCCGGTGCGCGAATACTTTGCAATCTGTGATTCGTATTATCAGGCGATCCGCAAGGCCACCGCCGCCGAAATCGAAACCATCGACATGGCCCGCCGCGGGGTTCACAATCAGGCGGCCGAAATGCTGATGGAACGGTTGGAAGGCAAAGTCGAAACCGATTTCGCCACCGCCCGGCGGCTCTTTACCCTGATCTGCGTCCTGCATATCAGGGGTTAGGCAACAAGGGGCCCGATCACCATGGCACGCAACCGAAAAGGCAGCTGGAAGCTGCGCCTGCTGGGCGTGGTCGTGCTGATTGGCTTGGCCGGCGGCGCTTATGCGTGGTGGGACATGATCCACTGGTGCCCGGAGCGCGCCACTTACCCGGTCCAAGGCGTTGAAATCGGCGCGAGCGACGGGATCGTGGACTGGAAGGCCTTGCGCGCAATCGGCGCGGATTTTGCCTATATCGATGCGTCGGCCAGCGCGTTTGCCCGCGATCCGGCCTTCGTGAAGAATTTCGAGGACGCCCGCGCCGCCGGGATGCAGATCGGTGCGGTCCACCAATACGATCCATGCCAGCCGGCGGAACGCCAGGCCGCAAATTTCGTGACCGTGGTCCCGCGTGATGCCAGCCTGCTGCCGCCAACGGTCGAACTCGATATGCTGGCCGATAGCTGCCCGGTCAAAGTGACCGACGCGGCCGTGCAAAGCGAGTTGATGACATTCCTCAACCAGATCGAAACCCACACCGGCAAGGCAACGATCCTGAAAATTTCCGCACCCTTCGAAAGCCGCTATCACGCCGGGGCGCAACTGGACCGCAAGCTGTGGCTGGTCCGCAACCGCTTCCAGCCGGATTACGCCGGCCGGCCGTGGACATTGTGGACCGCGAACACCGCGCTGACCAATGCCGCCGATGCCGAACCGGTGCGGTGGGTAGTAGTCCAGCCCTAGACGGCTGTCCCGCCCGGACACGACAAGGAACCGCCATGACGATTGACCGCGACACCCTGATTGCCGCTGCGCGCGCTGCACAGAAAGGGGCCTATGCGCCCTATTCGAACTTCCACGTTGGCGCGGCGCTGGGCTTTGCCGATGGCAGCGTGGTCACCGGTGCCAATGTCGAAAACGCCAGCTATGGCCTTGCGCTGTGCGCCGAAACCAACGCGGTGGCGCAGGCGATGAACGCCGGCCAACGCGGCGGGCTGGTGGCCGTCGCCGTGATCGGCGGGCTACACGGCGATGCCGGTGCGGTCGTCACCCCCTGCGGGCGCTGCCGGCAGGTGTTGAACGAACTGGCGCAGCTTGGCGGGACCGATCCGGTGATCTGGTGCGTCGGCGCGGAGGAAGTGCTGGAACTGCGCCTCTCCGCCCTGCTGCCGCATGCGTTCGGGCCGGCAAACTTGGCCTGAACCAGCCTTGGGCAATGCCTAGTCGGCAGCCTGCACCCATTCAAGCAACGCGGCCAGACAATCGCGGCCAAGGATCGCACTGCGTTCCGCGCTCCACCCTTGCGCGGCGCAGGGCAAGTCATCGTTGTCCTTGAACGGCATTTCCAGCGTCATCGCCACACAGCCGAACCGTTCAGCCAACTGGTTGGTCGACATCGTCAGGTTGGCCTTGCCCGGCGCGGCTACGGGATAGCCCAGCCGGGTCTGAAAATCGGGCGTGCGCCGGGCCAAAATCGCGCCGTACCGATCGAACCCGGCCTGATGCGTGGCGCTCCACGATGGGATGCCCTGATACCCGGCCAGAAACACCGCCGGGATCGCTTCATCGCCATGCACGTCCATCGCGAAATCAACCCCGGTTTCGTCCATCGCCCGCAGGATGCACAGCACTTCAGGCGATTGTTCGGCGCTGGGGCTGGCCCATTCGCGGTTCAGGTTCACCCCGGCCGCATTGGTCCGCAGATGGCCGCGCACCGAACCATCAGGGTTGGCATTGGGCACCACGTGGAACCGGCACAACTGGCGCAGCTTGCGCCCCACTGGGTCGGCCGGATCAATCAGGCAATCAAGCGCCCCTTCCATCCACCATTCAGCCATGCTTTCGCCGGGATGCTGACGCGCATAGAGCCAGACCTGCCGCGGCCCTTCACCCACATCGAGGCAATCGATCGTGCGGCCATCCAGGCTGCGCCCCAGCACCCGATGCTCTACCCCGTCCGCCAGCGCGCACGAGGCGATCAGATCCTGATGGCGTTCCCAGCTGTACGGCGCGAAGTAGGCGAACCACGCCAACCCGCCAGTCGGGCGATAACGAATCGTCAACGTGCCATCGTGTTCCGCGGGATCAAAGCTGCTATCGGCCCGCCCCCAGAATTCGCGATCCTCGCTCACCGCCGCGCGATAGCCCGGCCAGCCGCCGGGATAGGCCGAAGCGTTGAGGCCGGTCAGCTTCAGCGTCAGTTCCCGCCCGGCGGCGTTGGCGACCCGGAAATGGAACCACTGGAAAAATTCGCTCTGGTGGTCCTTGCGGATCGCCAGCGTGGCGGTGGCACCGGCGATGGACAGCACTTCGATGTTGCCGGAATCAAACGCGGCATCGATCAGGATATCAGTCATGGCACCTGAATAGTTTCACCCGACTGTCCGGGGAAGCCCTTGAACAAGGCTTCTGCCAATTTTGGCGCGCCCAGCGCCGTATCCGCCAATGGCGACGTGGCCCGCACGGTAAAACTGGCCCGCCCTTCCCACAGCACCGCACCGGTGGCGCGATCGCGGATCGTTACCGCCAGCCGGGTCTCCACTTGCTCACCCGGGCTGGGGGTCAGGTCGATCCCCACGCCAACACCCACCGCAGAACCATAGCTGCCCGCCGCCCCGCCCACCCCCACGCGCACCGGATGGTGGGGGCGCTCAGGCTTGAACGTGGCTCGCTCCAGCCGCAACTGCGCGACTTGCCCTGTGCTGCCAGTGGTCGCTTCGCGATATCCTGCCAGCACCAGTTGCCGCAGCACCGCGGCCTGATAACTGCGCCATTCGATCGATTGACCATCGCTGCCCGGCGCGGGTTCGACCGTGATCGTCCCATGGCCCAGCGCCCCAATATCGGCCGTGTGAAAGCGCGTCACTTCAACCGGGCCAACCGGCGCGACGCATCCAGACAACGTAACCACCGCCGCCGCGGCGAACAGCAGGGCAAAAGGCTTAGGACGGGTCACCGAAACCTCCACGGGTTGCGCGGCCTGATGCTGGGCCGTTCGCCCGGCCGATGCAAGCCTTAGCGGGTTACCGATACTTCGGCGGTGTTGTTTGGAAACCCATCAAATAAAACCGCCGCCAGACGCGCCGCGATCGCCTGATCGCTCCAACGCGCATCGCCTTCGCGAGTGACGATTTCGGCCCGGCCTTCCCACAACACGGCAGCGCTGCGCCGATCCTTGATCCGCAGTTCAAGCCGCGTGGACACCAGCGCCCGGGCCGGCTTCGTCAGATCAACCGCGATCGCCATGCCCAGCATCGACCCATGGTTCGATACGCCCATCGTCATCGCCCCGCTGACCGGCTTGTGCGGTGGTTCGGCCGGTTCAACCACGCTGTGGGCCAGGCGCAATTCGGCCACTTGCCCGCCAGCCGGATCGGTGGTGGCCACATCATACCCGGCCTTGGCCAGTTGATCGACCACCGCGGCTTCATATGTCGCCTGCTCGCGTTCAGGCGCGATCGCCGCCGGCATCGCGGCAACCGCGATCACCCCTTTGCCCAGCCCATCGGCGGCGGCGTCGGCAGCGCGAAACCGGGCCACATCGATCCGCCCTTCGCGGGATGGGGAGGCCGTATCCCGCGCCAGCACCGGCGCTGCTGCCAGCAGGGATCCGGCAAGGCCGGCAAGGGCAGCCAGCAAGGCGGGGCGAACGATCATAAACTTCCTCCGAAATAGCCTCATCCCGCTAGGCCCCGCAAACTTGCCTAATGATGAATAAGGAAGGGCCCGGCGCATAGCATTGCAGGGTTGGCTACATTCGCCGCAAATCATGCTAACAGCCTGCCGCGATGACCCAGAAACTTCCCGTGCTCGTAACCGGCGGTGCCGGCTATATTGGCAGCCACGCCGTGCTCGCGCTGATGGACGCTGGCTGGACGGTCAGCGTGATCGACAACCTGGTTACCGGTTTTCGCTGGGCCGTGCCCACCGGCGCGACGTTTTACGAAGGCGATATCGCAGATGCCGATCTGCTGGCGCGGATCTTTGCCGAACAGCGCATCGGCGCGGTGATGCATTTTGCCGGTTCGGTAGTGGTGCCCGAATCCGTGGCCGATCCGCTGAAGTATTATCACAACAACACCGCCAAAACCCGCGCGCTGATCGCCGCGGCCGTGCAGGCCGGCGTGTCGCATTTCATCTTCAGTTCCACCGCGGCGACATACGGCATTCCCGAAGTTTCCCCCGTGACCGAAGACACCCCGCAGCGGCCGATCAACCCGTATGGCATGTCCAAGTTGATGACCGAATTCATGCTGCGCGATACCGCCGCGGCGCACCCGCTGAACTTCTGCGCGCTGCGCTATTTCAACGTTGCCGGGGCCGATCCGCAGGCCCGCACCGGGCAATCAACCGCCGGGGCGACCCACCTAATCAAGGTGGCGGTTGAAGCCGCCTTGGGCAAACGCGCCAAAGTGGACGTGTTCGGCACCGATTTCGCCACGCCCGATGGCACTGGGGTGCGCGATTACATCCACGTCAGCGATCTGGCCGATGCCCACGTACTGGCATTGGAACACCTGATTGCCCACCCAGCCGAATCGTTGACGATGAATTGCGGTTATGGCCGGGGCTATTCGGTGCTCCAAGTGCTCGACGCGGTGGACCGCGTTACCAACCAGACCATTACCCGCGTGCTGGGACCGCGCCGCCCCGGCGATCCGGATTCGCTGATTTCGGATAACACCCGGATCAAGGCAGCATTGCCGTGGGTGCCGCGATTTGCCGACCTTGATCTGATCGTTCGCCACGCACTGGCATGGGAGCGCCAGCTTTCCGAACGCGGCCAGCTTTCGGAACACGGAAAGTAGCTTTGCGGGGGGCTAAGCGCTTGACTCAGCCGCCCCCGCCCCGTAACGGCCCGACTTCAATTTTCAGCGGTCGGAACCGCAACCGAGAGAAACCATGAAGATTCGCAACAGCCTCAAGTCGCTCAAGGACCGCCACCGGGACAACCGGGTTATC
>JBDKLL010000105.1:0-6696 GCA_039795595.1 Pseudomonadota bacterium | reverse complement strand
GGCGCGCGGCAGGAAACGAAGGACCAGGGCAAATGAACCTGATTCAACAGATCGAAGCCGAGGAAATCGCCAAGGCTGCGAAGGATATTCCCGAATTCCGTCCCGGTGACACCGTGCGCGTTGGCGTGCGCGTGGTCGAAGGCGAACGCACCCGCGTTCAGGCTTACGAAGGCGTGTGCATCGCGCGTTCGAACAAGGGCATCGGCAGCAACTTCACCGTTCGCAAGATGAGCTTTGGCGAAGGCGTGGAACGCGTGTTCCCGATCTATTCGCCGAACATCGAATCGATCACCGTTGTCCGCCGCGGTGTGGTGCGTCGGGCCAAGCTGTATTACCTGCGCGGCCGCACCGGCAAGCGCGCTCGCATCGCCGAGCGCCGCGACGTGCGCAGCGAGGGCTAAGCCCCGCTGGCGCTCAGCGCCACAACCAGTTTAAAGGGGCGTCCCGGCATGGTCGGGGCGCCCCTTTTGCGCTTTCGGGCGTGTTGCCAACCAGGATGACCACCGTTGCCATGCCATTTTCTTTCAAGTGCCTGTCTGCCGTGCTGCCCGCCGCGGTATTCGTCGCAACCGTCGCCTGTACGGTGGTTCCAGCTTGCGCCGGATCAGCGCCGATGAGCGCGCCGGCCAAAGCGGACAGCACGCTGACGCTGGAACGGGTGTTCGCCAGCCCCAGCCTGAACGGGGCCGTGCCGCGCGGGGTGAAGCTTTCGCCCGATGGCCGCTTTCTTACGCTGCTGCGGGCGCGCGCCGATGATCGTGAACGCTATGACTTGTGGGGGTTCGACCGCACCACCGGGCATTGGACGATGCTGGTCGACAGTCTGAAGCTTGGATCAGGCCGGAACTTGTCGGAAGCTGCAAAGATGCAGCGCGAACGCCTGCGGATCGGCGATCTGAAAGGGATCGTGACGTATGACTGGACGGCGGATGGCAAGGCAATCCTGGTGCCACTGGATGGCGATCTGTTCCTGGCGCGGCTGGACGGTAGCGTTACGAAGCTGACCGAAACCAGCGCTGATGAACTGAACCCGGCAATCAGCCCCAAGGGGGCGTACCTTTCGTTCGTGCGCGATCAGCGGTTGTGGGTGGGTAAAGTGGGCGGCGATGCGCAGCCGATCACGCCCGAAGAACACGCCGACACTGTTCATTGGGGCGAAGCAGAATTCGTCGCGCAGGAAGAAATGGCCCGGTATTCGGGTTATTGGTGGGCGCCCGGAGATCAGTGGGTTGCCGTTCAGCGGTTTGATGAAGCCCCGGTTGGCATTGTTACCCGCGCCGCGATCGGGACCGATAGCACGAAGACTTATGAGCAGCGCTATCCGGTGGCGGGATCGCCCAATGCGCTGGTTTCGCTGCATGTGATGAAGCCCGATGGATCGGGACGGGTCGAAGTCGATCTTGGTGCGGATCGCGATATCTATCTGGCGCGGGTGAACTGGGCTGCGGATGGCAAGGTGCTCTACGTCCAGCGGCAGGATCGCGCCCAGACCCGGCTCGATCTGCTGGCGGTGGATCCCGCCACCGGCAAGGCGCGGGTGCTGTTCAGCGAACAGGCTGCACCGCACAGCTGGATCAACCTTTCAGACAATTATCGCTTCCTCAAGGATGGCAGCGTGATCTGGTGGTCCGAACGCGACGGGTTCGGGCATTTGTGGCGGTTCAAGGCCGGCACGTGGCAACAACTGACCAAAGGGCCGTGGATCGTGTCCAAGCTGGTCGGGGTGGATGAGCGCGCGGGCAAGGTCTATTTCCTTGCCAATCGTGATGATCCGTTGGCGATGCAGCTTTATGGGCTTGATCTGGCGCATCCGGAACGGATCAGCCCGCTGGGCGAAGCCGGATGGGACCATGCCGCCAGCATGGACAAGGATGGCAAGACGCTGCTGGTCACCCGGTCTTCACCCACCCAGCCACCGCAAGTCTATATTGCCGATGCCGCAGGGCGGCGGTTGGCATGGGTGGAAGAAAACCGGTTGGATGCAGCGCATCCTTACGCCCCGTATCTGCCGGCGCACCGCGCGCCCACTTATGGCACGATCACCGCGGCCGATGGCACCGTGCTGCACTGGAAGATGATCCTGCCGGCGATGCAGCCCGGCCAGCGCTATCCGGTGTTCTTCGAGCATTATGGTGGGCCGCACGTGCAAACCGTGACGCGCGGTTGGGCCGGGGCGCTTGAACAGGCGATTGTGGCCAAGGGGTTCATCTACTTTGCCATCGACAACCGCGGCAGCAACAACCGCGGCGTGGCGTTTGAAAGCGCGATCTGGCGGGCGATGGGCAGCGTTGAAGTGGCCGATCAGAAGGCGGGTGCGTTGTACCTCAAATCATTGCCGTTCGTGGATGGTGCCAAGATCGCGACGTATGGCTGGTCATACGGCGGCTACATGACGTTGAAGATGCTGGAGGCCGATCAGGGGCTTTACGCTGCCGGGATTGCGGGCGCTCCGGTAACCAAGTGGGAACTGTATGATACCCATTATACCGAACGGTATCTGGGTGATCCCAATGCCGAACCGCAGGTTTATGCCCATGCCAATGCGCTGGCCGATGCGGCGAAGATCACCGATCCGGTGTTGCTGATCCATGGCATGGCCGATGATAACGTGGTGTTCGAACATTCATCGGTGCTGATCGGCAAATTACAGGGCGCAGCCGTGCCGTTCGAAATGATGCTTTACCCGGGGTACACCCACCGGGTGGGTGGGCCGAAGGTGGGGCCACATCTTTGGAATACGATCTTTGCGTTTCTGGCCCGGCATGGGGTGACGCCGCCGCGCTGACTGGCTAGGGCGCACAGCAACAAATGATGGAGCAAGGCAATGGGTTACCGGGTGGTTGTGGTCGGCGCGACGGGCAATGTCGGGCGCGAAATGCTGAACGTGCTGGCCGAGCGCGAATTCCCGGTCGATGAAATCGCCGCGGTTGCCAGCGCCCGTTCCACCGGCGATGAAATCGAATTCGGCGAAACCGGCAAGATGCTGAAAGTTCGCAATATCGAACATTTCGATTTTACCGGGTGGGATATCGCGCTGTTTTCCGCTGGCTCTGGCCCGGCCAAGGAATATGCCCCCAAAGCCGCGGCTGCCGGCTGCGTGGTGATCGACAATTCATCGTTCTACCGGATGGATCCGGACGTGCCGCTGATCGTTCCCGAGGTGAACCCGGATGCGATCGATGGCTACAAGAAGAAGAACATCATCGCCAACCCCAACTGCTCGACCGCGCAGATGGTGGTGGCGCTGAAACCACTCCACGATGCGGCCACAATCAAGCGGGTGGTGGTGTCGACCTATCAATCGGTGTCCGGCGCGGGCAAGCAGGGGATGGACGAACTGTTCGAACAGAGCCGGGCGATCTTTGTCGGCGATCCGGTCGATCCCAAGAAATTCACCAAGCAGATCGCGTTCAACGTGATCCCGCACATCGACAGCTTCCTGGATGATGGTTCCACCAAGGAAGAATGGAAGATGGTGGTCGAAACCAAGAAGATCCTCGACCCCAAGATCAAGGTCAACGCCACGTGCGTGCGCGTGCCGGTGTTTGTGGGCCATTCTGAATCGATCAACCTTGAGTTTGCGGATGAAATTTCGGCCGATCAGGCGATGGACGCCTTGCGCGAAGCGCCCGGCGTGATGCTGATCGACAAGCGCGAAGATGGCGGATACGTCACCCCGGTCGAATGCGTTGGCGATGGCGCCACGTTTGTATCGCGCGTGCGCGAAGATCCCACGGTCGACAACGGCCTGTCGCTGTGGTGCGTTTCGGACAACTTGCGCAAGGGGGCGGCGCTGAACGCGGTCCAGATTGCCGAATTGTTGGGGCGGCGACACCTTCAGAAGGGGTAATCGCCGCGCGGCGCTGCATCCTGCGGCTTAGTGCGGGATATCTGCGGCGTCGTGCGGGCTTTGGCCGATCGGCGGACGGCGCAAATCGGGCTTGCGCATCAGGGCCACCAGCGGAACCGCCGCAAAGCTGAGCCACATCATCAGGTAAAAGTCATCGACATAGGCGATCATCGCAGCTTGGCGGTTGACCTCCAGATCGACCATCCGCAGCACGGCTTCGCCAGCGGTTTGGAACCGGTCGATCGTGCTGAAATCGACCACATCGGTCAGCGAAGCGTTGACGTGTGCGCCAAGATCGGCGTGGCTGACTTGCAGGTTGCGGGCAAGCAGCGCGGTAACCACCGAAATCCCGATCGACGAACCGATCGAGCGCGACAGGTTGAGCAAGCTTGACCCATCGGTGCGCATCGCCGGGGAAAGCGTGGCAAAGGCGCTGGCGTTAAGCGGGATGAACACCAGTCCCATGCCGATCCCCTGCAGGAACCCTGATATGGCAACATGGGCGTAATCGACCTGCAGCGACCACGACGACATTTCCCACAGCGACAACGCCGCCAGCGTGAAGCCGGTGGCCACCAGAATGCGCGGGTCAAACCCCTTGCGGATGATCCACCCCGAAAACTGCATGGTGATCAGCGTGCCAACCCCGCGCGGCATCAGCGTTTCGCCGGTATCGATCACCCCATATCCGAACAGGCGCTGCAACATCGGCGGCAGCAGCGCCATCGTGGCGAACATCACGATCCCGATCACCATCATGAACAGTAGCGAGATGATGAAATTCGAATCCGCAAACAATTGCCGGTCGAACAGTGGATTGTCGGTGGCGGAAAGGTGGATCACAGCCATCCATGCAGCGGAGATGCCGATGATGGCATATGTCCATGCTTCGAGCGATGCGAACCAGTAGATGTGGTTGCCACGATCCAGCAGCAACTGGATCGACGTCAGCGCGGTGGCTACCAGCGCAAAGCCGGTCAGATCGAACCGCCGGCGAACCACAGGCCGGCTCGGTAGCCCGGCGATCATGATTGTGAGTGACAGCATGCCCAAGGGCACGTTGACATAGAATACCGAGCGCCAGTTCCAGTTTTCGGTCAGCCAGCCGCCCAGAATTGGCCCCAGAATCGGGCCGGCCATGATGCCCATGCCCCACAACGCCATCATTTGCGGCTGGCGCGTGGGCTTGTTGGTATCGATCATCGCAGCTTGGCTCAGCGGGGATATGAACGCGCCGGTGGCACCCTGAAGCGCTCGGAACAAAACCATTTGTGTAATGTTTTGCGCCATCCCGCAGAGCATCGATGAAAATACGAACCCCGCGACCGAAAACAGGAACAGGCGCCGGGATCCGAACCGGTCAGCCAGCCAGCCGGTGATCGGCATCGCCACGGCCATCGCGACGATATAGCTGGTCAGCACCCAGCTGACTTCATCGCCCGTCGCGCCGAGCGATGATTGCATGTGCGGGATCGCCACGTTGGCAATCGTAGTATCAAGAATTTGCAGCAGCGATGCCGTCATGATTCCCACTGCCAGCAGCACCGGGTTTTCGACCGGAAGCAGGGCCACGTCCGCCACCGGGGCGTGCGGCGCAGGCGGCGCGCGGCGCGCGCGGCGGTTGGAAGCGGGAAGGGCGCGGTCCGCCATGGCGGGGCTTAGCGCTTCCGTCCGTCGGTAAAAACTTTCACCTTGGTTGAAAGCCCGGCGATCAGTTGGCGCGGGCTGGGTTCGTCCAGCGCGATGCGCACGGGCACGCGCTGGGTTACCTTCACCCAGTTGCCGGTTGCGTTCTGGGCCGGCAGGACCGAAAATTCGCTGCCGGTGCCTGCGCCGATCGATGCGACATGGGCGCGCAGCGTGACGCCGGGGAAGGCATCAAAGCGCACTTCGGCGGGTTGCCCCACGCGCATATCGGCAAGGTCGGTTTCCTTGAAGTTGGCCTCGATATAGGCGCTGTTGTCGGCCACCACGGTTAACACTGGCAGGCCGGTGATCATTTCCTGCCCGATCGTCAGCCGATCAGCCTGTCCGACAATGCCGGCAACCGGGGCGCGCACTTCGGTGCGGCGCAGGTTCATTTCGATGCTGGCGCGCTGGGCGCGCGCGGCCGCCAATTGCGGGTAAATCCCCGGAACTTGCGCGCCAGTGGCCAGCTTGGCCTGGGCTTCGTGGCTTTTCGATTGGGCAACGGCCAGTTGGTCTTGTGCCTGCGTGACCTGATGCAGCGCTGAATCATACGCCGCCTTGGTGGCAAAGCCGCGCTTCCACAGCGCTTCCTGCCGGGTCAGGTTGGTGCGTGCGAAAGCGATGTTTTCCTGTGCCGCGGCGACATCGGCCCCGGACATGGCGCTGGCGTTGCTGAGCGCGGTCTGGCTGGCTTGTGCGGCGGCAATTGCAGCATCGCTTTGCGCCAGTTGCAACTGATAGGGTTCGGCATCGATCCGGAACAACAGATCGCCAGCCTGAACGTGCTGGTTTTCCTTGACGAACACGCCCACGATCTTGCCATTCACTTCCGCGCTGACCGACACTTTGTCGAGGTGCACATAGGCGTTGTCAGTGGCGACTTTGCCTTGCAGGCTATGCCAATAGACCACCGCGCCGATTACCAGCACCAGCGGCAGCGATAACATCACGCCCAACCGCTTCCAGTTGCGGCGCGGGCCGCCCAGTGCGGCACTGTCTGTGTCGGTGAAAGCGGGGTTGGCATCAGCCATGGGAATGCACCTTGGTTTCGCGGCGAGCGCCAAGATTGGCGCCGATCACCGTCAGGATGTGGGCAAATTGTTCGCGTTCGGCCGGGCTTATGCCGGCCAGCATTTCTTCAAGCAGCAGATCGACGC
>JBDKLL010000104.1:0-16843 GCA_039795595.1 Pseudomonadota bacterium | reverse complement strand
CAGGCGCTTCGCAAGATAGGCTTAATATGCTTGCATGACAATTGCGAGCGATCCGCCGAACATCGAGTCGGCCGAACCGCGATCGGATCGGGAAGGCGGCGGATTCTTGCAGCCCTTGGGGCTAACCGATGGAGGAACTCCGATGGAACAATCGCATGTCAGTGCCTTGCAGTTCAAGCATGCCGGGATCGAACGCCAGTTGCGCGAAGAAATGAACCGGCCGTTGCCCGATCTGGCGATGATTCAGGCGCTGAAAAAGCGAAAGTTGCGCATCAAGGAAGAACTCTCCCACAGCTGAGCCAAGCCAGCACCGCGGGTGATCGTTGGGGCAGCCGCAGGGAGCCCAGCGATTGCCGTGGTGCGATTGTTGGCAGACTATTTAACGCGGATTGGCCTGAAACGTTCCCAAGGCCGTCGCTTTGGGGTACCGCAGCAGAATGACTGCCACCAGCGCCGTTTCGTCAGCCCGCACCATCCTAACCCGCCTACACGATGTGATGGCGTCGCGCAGCCACGCGCAGGCCAAACTTAACACCGTGGTCGAGGTGATCGGCCAGAACCTCGATAGCGAAGTTTGCTCGATCTACCTGCTGCGCGAAGGGATGCTCGAACTGTTCGCCACCAAGGGGCTGGCGCAAGAAGCGGTTCACGTTACCCGCATGGCGATCGGCGAAGGTCTGGTTGGCACGATCGCGGGCAATATCGAAACGCTTAACCTGGCTGAGGCGACTGCCCATCCAGACTTTTCCTATCGCCCGGAAACTGGCGAAGACAAGTTCCACTCGTTCGCCGGGGTGCCAATCGTTCGGCGCGAGCGTGCGGTTGGCGTGCTGTGCGTCCAGCACGTCGATCCGCGCCGCTATGAAGAGGTTGAGATCGAGGCGCTGCAGACCGTGGCGATGGTGCTGTCCGAACTGATCGCCAATGCCGATCTGGTCGACGAAGAAACCGCCGCGGGGCTTTCGCCGCTGATGACCGGCCCGCAGCGCTTGCCGGGTCTGGCGCTGGTCAAGGGACTGGCGGCAGGGGCGGCCGTATTCCACCAGCCGCGGATTACCATCGAACACGTCATGGCCGACGATCGCGATGCCGAATTGCAGCGCGTCTATCTGGCCTTCGACAAGATGCGCGAGCAGATCGAAAAGATGGCTGCGCAGGCCGAATTCGGGGTCGGTGGCGAACACGAAGAGGTGCTCGAAACCTACAAGATGTTCGCTTACGATGAAGGGTGGAGCCGCCGGATCATCGAAGCGATCGACAGCGGATTGACCGCTGAAGCCGCGATCGAACGGGTTCAGCAGCGCACCCGGATGCGGATGCGCCAGATTGATGATCCGCTGCTGGCAGACCGGATGCACGATCTGGAAGATCTCTCCAACCGGTTGCTCCGGATCGTGTCGGGGCAGATGGGGACCGCGGCCAGCATGGGGCTGCGGCAGGATTCGATCTTGATTGCCCGCAACCTCGGCCCGGCCGAACTGCTCGAATATGACAAGCGCCGGCTTAAGGGCGTGGTGCTGGAAGAAGGTTCGCTGACCGCGCACGTGGTAATCGTGGCGCGGGCGATGGGTATCCCGGTGCTGGGGCGGGTGCGGGGCCTGCGCGGGGCGGTGCGCGAAGGCGATCCTTTGCTGCTGGATGGCGATCAGGGGACGGTAACGGTGCGGCCCCTACCGGCGATGGGGCAGGCGTTCGAGGCCCGCTTCGCCAAAACGAAAGAACGGCAGGCCGCCTATGCTGCGCTGCGCGAAGTTGAACCGTTCAGCCGCGATGGCACGCGCGTAACCGTGATGATGAACGCCGGGCTGCGCGATGATATGCCCAACCTTTCGCTGACCGGCGCGGACGGGGTCGGGCTGTTCCGGACCGAGTTCCAGTTTCTGGTATCGGCCACGCTGCCGGCGCGCGAACGCCAGACCCGGCTGTACCGCGATGTGCTTGATGCCGCGGGGGACAAGCCGGTGGTGTTCCGCACGGTCGATATCGGCGGGGACAAAGTGCTGCCCTATCTGCGCCACAACGATGGCGAACTGGAAGAAAACCCGGCGATGGGCTGGCGGGCGCTGCGCGTGGCGCTGGAACGCGATGGGCTGTTGAAAGTGCAGGCCCGCGCGCTGCTTGAAGCCGCGGCGGGGCGGACGCTCAACGTGATGTTCCCGATGGTTTCCGAACCGTGGGAATTTGAAGCCGCGCGCGCGGTGTTCGAGCGCCAGCTGCAGTTCCTCAAAGGTCAGAAAAAGCTGCTGCCCGAAGCGATCCGCTATGGCGCGATGCTGGAAGTACCGGCATTGGCCGAACAGCTTGACGTGATCGCGCCGCGGCTTTCGTTCCTGTCGATCGGCACCAACGATCTGACCCAGTTCCTGTTCGCGGCGGATCGTTCCAATCCCAAGCTGGCCGAACGCTATGACTGGCTGTCCCCTGCGATCTTACGCTTTCTGCGCCGGGTGCAACTGGCGGTTGCCGGGCATAGCGTGGACGTGGCCGTATGCGGGGAAATGGGCGGACGCCGGCTTGAAGCGCTGGCGTTGCTGGGGATCGGAATCCGACGGTTGTCGATCACGCCGGCCGCGGTTGGTCCGATCAAAGAACTGGTCCGCAAGGTTGATCTGGCCGAGATCGGTGAAGCGATGACTGGTTGGTTGTCATCACCGCCGCCGAACTTGCGTGAAGCCTTAACGGGCTGGGCGCAGGCGCGCGGGATCGATTGCGACTGACCGTGGGCAGGGTGGGCATCGCCTGAATTGCCCGCCGGACCATCATATTTCACGCGCATTTTATCGTGCTGGCACAATGCTTGACTAGCTTGGGCGTTGACTTCGGCCAGTTATCGGTGATGTTCACCCGCAAGCCTGATGAACAGGCGGATGGACGGGATCGTAATGCCACAAGACGCCGGGCTGGATGACGCCTCCGGGGAAGCCGAACTTCCCCTCGAAAGTGTTGGCGAAAAGCTGGCTCGGCTGCGCCATGCCGCGGGGTTAAGCCGTACCGATATTGCCGAACGCACTCGTATTCCCGAACGCCACCTCGCGGCGATCGAAGCTGGGAATTTTGCGGCGCTGGCAGGGCGCACTTACGCGATCGGTTTTACGCGGTCCTATGCCAAGGCGCTGGGGCTGGATGATCAGGTGATCGCCCGCGAAGTGCGCGCCGAACTGGCGGGCGGTGATGGCGATGGTGCCGTGCGCGGGTTGCCGGCGTTCGAACCCGGCGATCCAGCGCGCGTCCCGGCTTCGCGGTTTGCGTGGCTGACCGCTTTGGCAGCCGTGGCCGTGATCGCGGTGTGTCTTGTGTTCTGGCGCGGTTATTTTGCGCCGGGCGGCACGTTGCCCTCGATTTTGCCACCGGAGCGGCCTGTGGCTGCCGCGCCGGTGCGGGTTGTGCCGCCGGCACCCGTTGCCGTGCCAACTGGCGGGGCGGTGGTCTTTACCGCAGAGCAGGATCGGGTCTGGGTGAAATTTAACGATGGCGCAGGCAACCAGTTGCTGCAGAAGGAACTGGCGCTGGGCGAAAGCTATACCGTTCCGGCAACCGCTGCCGATGTCAAATTGACGACGGCCCGGCCCGATGCGCTGGGAATAACCATCGGTGGGCAGCCTGCCCCCAAATTATCCACGCAGCAGACGCTGGTGAAGGACGTGCCGGTTAGCGCAGTGGCTTTGTTGGCGCGCGGTGCCCCGGCAGTGCCAGAGACGGTTGCGGGCACGCCCGTACCCGCTCCCGCGGCCCGGCCTATTACCCGCCGCGCCATTGCGCGGCCGGTTGCAACCCCAGCAGCGCCGGTGCCGGCAGACCCAGCGCCAGCCGCAACCTAGTTGAGAAAAACGCGGCTTCGTGCCTCGACAGTGCGGTGTTCCCACGCGTAAGCAAGCATCTGTCCGGTTCATCGTCCGTTCGGGCAAGGCCGGCCACAGCATCGGGATCAGGACAAGCAGGCGAATTTTGCAATGATGACCAAACTTTCCTGGGCCAAGCGCCCGATCCTCGTATCGCTGGTTTTGGCGATTGCTTCGCCGGCATTGGCACAATCGGTGTCGACGGATAAAGTGGTCGACACGCGGCTGCGCAAGCTGGAAGGTGAAGTTTCAGCCTTGCAGCGCAAGGTCTTTCCCGGCGGCGATGGCAAGTACTTTGCGCCGCAAGTTGAACCAGCCACTCCCGTCGCCGCGCCGGCCGGAACTCCGGCAGCCAGCGCGGTCAGCGATATCCTGACCCGGATGGACGCGCTGGAAACGCAAGTGCAGCGCCTGACCGCGCAGCAGGAAGAAAGCGCCAACAAGCTGGCCCGGCTGGAAGCGCGGGTTACCGCGCTGGAACCGCAGCCGGCCCCGACAGCCCCGGCATCCGCGACAGACACCACCCCTGCTGCGGAAATGGCAGCGACTGGTCCAGTGGCGGCCCCTGTGGTTGCACCAGCGGCCAAGCCCGCGGTGGTCGCAGCCCAACCCGCTGCCAAACCGGCCCCGGCCCCCAAGCCTGCGGCCGGGCCTTCGGCACAGCGCTTGGCCGCCGTGCAGAAGATCGAAAAGCCGCAAAGCAACGATCCGGGCGAAGATGCCTATTCGTATGGCTTCCGGTTGTGGGAGGCCAAGTTTTATCCCGAAGCGCAGCAGCAGTTGAAGCTGTATTTGCAGAAATATCCCAAGCACAAGCGCGGCAGCTATGCCCGCAACTTGCTTGGCCGTTCGTACCTTGACGATGGCAATGCGCGCGAAGCGGCCAGCTGGTTCCTGCAGAACTATCAGGCTGATAAGAAGGGCGATCGCGCCGCGGATAGCCTGCTGATGCTGGCCGATGCGATGCGCCAGATGAAGGATAACAATCGCGCGTGCGTGGCGCTGGCTCAATTTGCCGATGATTACGCCAGCGATGCCGCGGGCCGGCTCAAGGGCCAGTACGAACGGACCCGCGCCGGAGTGAAGTGCAATTGATGGCGTGCCCGCCCCGCACTTGATTGCACGCTTCGCCGCCGATCTGACGGCGATCTGGCCCGATGCCGCGCGCGCACAAGGCGGTACGATCGGGATTGCGGTGTCTGGTGGGCCGGATAGCCTGGCCTTGTTGCTATTGGCCCATGCGGCGCTGCCGGGGCGGATCGCCGCAGCCACGGTGGACCATGGTTTGCGCGCGGAAAGCGCGGCTGAAGCAGCGTTTGTTGCCACGGTGTGCGCCGGATTGGGCGTCTCGCATCGCACGTTGGTGGTCAGCGTGGCCCCGGGCAACCTTCAATCCGAAGCGCGCACCGCGCGCTATGCGGCACTGGCAGACTGGGCGGCAGAGCATGGGCTTGCGGCCTTGGCGACTGCCCATCACGCGGATGATCAGGCGGAAACACTGATGTTGCGGCTCAACCGCGCCAGCGGGGTTGCGGGGCTGGCGGGGGTGCGGGCGCGCGGCATGGCGCCGGGGACGCGGCTGCCCTTGCTGCGTCCGTTGCTGGGGTGGCGGCGCGCGGAACTGGGCACGATTGTCAGTGCGGCGGGCGTGCAGGCCGTTGCTGACCCTTCGAATGTTAACGACCGGTTCGATCGTGTCCGGATGCGCAAGGCACTGGCCGGGGCGGATTGGCTGGATGTGGGCGCGTTGGCGCACAGCGCGGCGCATCTGGCGGATGCGGATGCGGCGCTGGAATGGGCCGCGGCGCGCGAATGGGCCGAACAGGTTGAACCTAGCCCGATGGGGCTGACGTATCGTCCGCAGGCCCCGCGCGCGGTGGCGCTTCGGGTGCTGGCGCGGATCGTGGCGGAGCTTGATGAGGAGCCCGCGCGCGGTGCAGCCGTGGCGCGGTTGTTCGATACGCTGGTCGCGCGCCAGCCGGCCTCGATTGGCGGGTTGGTGGCGCGGGCAATGCCCGATGGCTGGAGCTTTACCAAGGCCCCGCGCCGCCGCACGTAATCGTGCTTGCCCATGGCCCGAGGGACGTTATTAATCGTGCGATTAAATTGCACGGAGAGCGATTCATGAAGTTCGATTCCACCACCGCGGCGGTCGTAACCGGCGGCGCTTCCGGATTGGGCAAGGCCACGGCTGAGGCATTGGCCGGAGCCGGCGTCAAAGTGGCGATCTTCGATGTCAATGCCGAACAGGGCGAAGCCGTGGCCAAGGCCATCGGTGGCCTGTTTTGCAACGTTGATATCACCAGTGAGGAATCGGTAGTGGCCGGGTTTGCCAAGGCCCGTGCGGCCCACGGGCAGGAACGCATCACGGTGCACTGCGCGATGACATCGCGCCGCGGCAAGACGCTGGCTTATGACAAGGAAGCGGGCAAGCTCAAGCGGCTGTCGACCGAAGATTACATCTATGGCGTGAACGGCATTCTGGTGGCGAGTTATCGCATCGCATCGCTGTCGGCCGAAGGCATGGCCACGCTGGAGCCGCTCGAAGATGGCGAACGTGGCTGCATCACCCTGACCGCATCCGTTGCGGCGCAGGATGGCCAGATCGGGCAGATCATTTATGGTTCGGCCAAGGCCGGGGTGAACGGGCTGGTTCTGCCGATGGCGCGCGATCTGTCCGACGTGGGGATCCGCGTGAATTCGATTATGCCGGGGATCTTCGCCACCCCGTTGATGCTGGGCGCCCGCCCGCAAGTGCTGGAAAGCCTGGCGGCATCGGTGCCGTTTCCCAAGCGGCTGGGCAAGCCCGAGGAGTTTGGCAGCCTGGCATTGGAACTGGCGCGCAATTCCTATTTCAACGGCCAGTGCATCCGGCTTGACGGCGCGATCCGCATGGCCCCGCGTTAAGCGGGCGATGATGGCCAGCTTGGTTAAGGTTCTGACCGGGCCTTAACCGTGCGCGCCAAACAAGTTGGCGATGGCGGTTGTGACTTGCAGCGCCAGCGTGTGGGCCGCGCCGATCGGATCGATGAAATCGCGGTGGATCGCATCGTATCCGATCGCGGCATCATCGGGATAATCGGTCGGTTCGGCCACGCTGAAATCCGCGATCCCGGGGAAGCTGGTGGGGAAGGCGCGGCGCAATTGGGCCAGCGCTTCATCGATCCGCAGGGTGAAAACCATTTCCAGCACGTCTTCGCGGGCAATGTCGTTGGCCCGGCTGAACGCGGGCACTGATACCGCGCGCAGGAACATGAACTGGAACAGCGCCAGCCGCACCGCCTGCAACACGCCCAGCGTGCGGCGGGTCTGCTCGCGATGGGCCAGCGGAGCTTCATCGGGGATCAGCGCCAGCAAGCGGTGCAGTTTCAGCGCATCGACCCTGAGGCGCGATGCCAGCCGGCGGAACACCCCGGTGCGATCATCGCTGGTCAGGTATTCGGCCAAGGCCAGGCACGCATCGGCGATATGGTCTTCATCGCCGCGATAGGGCCGGCTGGACCAGTAGGCCGAATTGAACAATTCGCCATAGGCCGCGACCGTCTTGATCGAAGCCAGCGCATTGGCGGCGCGAACCAGCCGCACCAGTTGGCGCCCGCGCGGGCTTTCGCGCAGCAGCGCGGCGATTGCTTCGTAATTGCCTTCGGCCGCGGTGCCGAACCCGGCGATCACGTTGACCGGATAACCCAGTTGTTGCAGCACCGCGTTATGGGGGATCGCGCGGATCTGGCGCAGGCTCATCTCGCGGTCGGCGGCAAGGTCGCTCTGGCGGCGCGATTTGCGGCTGCCGGTATCATTCAGCAGACCCAGACCGAATGCCGTGACCGCGCGCGGATACGTACGCCCCGCCAGATAACCTTGCTGGACGCGGCGGATCGCGCGGTAGAAATCGAGGCTGAGATCGGTGCGGCGATAAAACGGATCGGTTGGCGCAGCGGGATCGGCATTGGCTGGTGCGTGTTCGGCCATCCGGGTTAATGTGGCCAGCGCCAGTTCGTCGGTTCCGAAGAACAAGTAGCCATCCCCGCCCTGAAAGCTGACTTCGGGTTCCAGTGCGATTTCGGCACGGGCAAAGCGCCGCCGCGCCCACGGCGAAAGCGGCCATTCCACCCGGTCGGCGAACGAGGATGGATGCGCCCCGCGCCCCATCGATTCCCCGTGGGTGTTGAACACCAGCGCGGCCACGCCGCTTAGCCCATTGGCGACCATGGCTTCGGATAGGCGGCCTTGCAGGCGCTCGATCGCCAGCGCGGCCGGGATCTGGCCGACGAACCGCCCGGCATCGGAAAACCCGGTCTGGATCGAAACCCGACCGCGGCCGCGGGCGTATTCGCGGTACGCTTCTTCGGCCAGCAGCGCGTCAAGAAAGCGGCCGCCGTGTTCCAACGCGCTTTCGGTTTCAAACAGCGGTGATACGTCGACTTTGTCGGCGATCCCAAACAGCTTGGCGAAATAGAGCGCGGCGAGCACCGTGGTCGGCTCTTCGCATTCGGCCACCAGCATCCGGATCGGGGCATCGGCGTCGATGTGGCCAAGGATCTGGGCCATTGCCAGAAACTGGCGCACGGCGGTGGAATTTTCGATCGCCAGCGCGGCGAAGTTTGAGCGCAGCGGCCGGGCTTCGGCCAACAGTTCGCGCATTCGCACCAGCGCGGCCTGACTGCCCAGGTCAAGCTTGCCGGTGGGATCGATCCGGCGGCGGATTGCGTTTTGCAGTTGCGACGAATTGACCCGGAAGTGGATCCACCCCATGCCCAGCCCATCGGCCCGCATTGCGGCCGCGGCAACCAGCATGGTTTGCGCGGCGGCATCATCGGCATGGCCGGCTTCGCGTTCCAGTTCGGTGATGATTGCAGACAGGCTGGTCAGCTTGTCGGCATGATCGGCGGTCAGCGCATTGGCGGCTTCGGACAGCGCGGACGGGGCGGAAAGATCCGCGGCAAACCGGGCAGCCATGGCAGCGGCATAGGCAGCGGCGCGGTTCAGCCGGGCGGCGATTTCGGGCGCAGCATCGCGCAGTTGCGCGGCGTAAGTGGCCAGTCGTTCGGCCTTTTCCGACAGGCGGTAACGCAGCGATGTGGCCCATGAAATGTCGGTTCGCCCGTCCATGTCATAGCCCACCCAGCTGGCAAAGCGCAGCGGCAGTGGGGCCAGAGTGCGCCATGCTTCGGGCCAGTGCCGGCGGGCGTGGGCGAACAGGCTATGGTTGATCCGGTCGCGCGCGGTCTGGGCGCGGCCCAGCGCGGCCATGACCGCGGCGTGTTCGCTGTCCAGCGTGATCGAATCGCGATCGTGCGGGGCGCTGCAGGTGGTCTGCGCGGCAATATCGCCCGATGAAGCCGCCGTGGCCACCGCGGCGGACTGGCGCTGACTGAGCAGGAAGGTGGGATGTCCGGTAAACACCACGTGGGCCAGCGGCTTGCGCCATTGCGCCGCGAACGCGGCAAAATCGTCGGTTGGAACCAGCGCGGCGATCCGCGCATCGTTTTCGGCCGGATCAACCGGGGCAACCAGCTGGTTGAGCCGCGCGGCGCGGGCCAGCAGGCCATCGCATTCCAGTTCGTTTACCAACGCGGCCAGATCGCCAAGCCCAAGCTTGCCGGTTTCCAGCTCACGCGAAAGTTCCAGCCCCAGCTGGAATACCGGGTTGAACAGCGGGGTTTCCGCGGTCCGTGCGTGCAGTTCCTGCAGCCGTGCGCTGAGCCGGGCCGAAAGCGTCATTGGGCGAGCTGCGCAGCCGCCCGCGCGGTGGCTTCGATCGCGGCAAGATCCGGCTTGCCCTGCGGCACGATCCAGCTGCCGCCGCAGCACAGCACGGCTTCCAGTGCCAGCCAATCCGGCGCGGTGGCGGGGGTGATCCCGCCGGTCGGACAGAAGCGCACGGCCCCGAATGGCGCGGCGATGGCCTTCAGCGCGGGAATCCCGCCGTTGGCTTCAGCCGGGAAGAATTTGAACCGGTCCAGCCCCAGATCCAGCCCGCGCATGATGTCTGATGAAGTGGCGATGCCGGGCAGGAACGGCACCTTGGCAGCGATCGCGGCCTTGGCAAGGCTGTCGGTCAGCCCGGGGGAGACGATAAATTCGCTGCCGGCTTCAAGCGCGTCTTCAAGCGCGAATTCGTTCAGCACCGTGCCAGCCCCAACGATCGCGCCGGGGACTTGCTTCATTTCACGGATCACTTCGAGCGCCGAAGCGGTGCGCAGGGTGACTTCGAGCACTTTCAGCCCGCCCTTGACCAGCGCCTCGGCGATCGGTGCGGCATCGGCCACGTCGTCGATCACCAGCACCGGGATAACAGGGGCGGTGCGCATGATGGTTTCGATGGCGCTCACGAAAGATGCTCCTTGGCAAAAGCGGCCGCGGCTCCGAACAGGCCGGGCTGGGGATGGGTGATAAGTTTGACCGGGAGACTGGCCATCAGGCCTTCAAAGCGCCCCTTGGCGGTAAAGCGGTTGGCAAAGCCCGATTTGATCAGCGTTTCGCGGATACGCAGCCCCAGCCCGCCGGCGATCACCACCCCTGCAGCGCCCTGGGCCAGCGCGATGTCACCGGCGATTGCGCCCAGCGAAAGGCAGAACCGGTCGACCGCGGCGGCGGCAAGGCTGTCTTCGCCGGTGGTGCCCAGTTGCCACAAAGTACGATCGTCAAGGCTCTGGATCGCGCGACCTTCCATGGCTGCCAGCGCTTCGTAGATATCAACGATCCCCGGGCCGGACACCACCCGCTCGACCGAAACGCGGCGATAACGCTGGCGCAACCGCGCCAGGATCGCATCCTCGATGCTGTCGAGCGGAGCGAAATCGATATGGCCGCCTTCGGTAGCCTGCACGCGGTATGCGTCGCCGCCGCGCCATACGTGCGCCACCCCCAGTCCCGTTCCGGGGCCGACGATGGAGATCGTGCCGCTGGCGGGCAAGGGCGTGTCGGGGCCGGCAAGGTGCACGAAATCATGCGCATCGGCGCAGGCCACTGCGTGGCCAACCGCGCCGAAATCGTTGACCACGGTGTAGCGCTCAACCCCCAGCTTTTCCGGGATCAGTGCCGGGCGGATGATCCACGGATTGTTGGTGAAGCGGATCACTTCGCCGCCCACCGGGCCGGCGACGGCAACCGCCACCGCGCGCGGCAAACTGCCACCTTGTTGGTGGGCAAAGTCTTCCCAAGCGGTCTGGAAGCTGGCGTGATCGCGGGTGTGCAGCGTTGCCGGCTTACCCAGCGAAATTCGGCCGCCGGCGCCGATAGTCGCAATCGCAAAGCGGGCGTGGGTGCCGCCAATATCAACGGTGACGATCTCGGTAGTGGTCACAGCCCGGCCTCTGCCAGCATAGCCGAACCGCCCTGTTCGGCGCCGTCGGCGTGGTGACGCAACATTGCGAACAGTTCGCGGCCCATGCCGCCGGTCGGCGTGGGCGGCGTGGCGGGGTGGCGGTTTGATAGATCGGCCTTGATCACCAAGGTGCCTTCATGGCCGCACAAGCGGATGATATCGCCGTCTTCCACACAGGCCAGCGGCCCGCCGCCGAGCGCTTCGGGGGTAACGTGGATCGCCGCGGGGACTTTGCCCGATGCGCCCGACATCCGGCCATCGGTAACCAGCGCGACCTTGAAACCTTTGTCCTGCAATACGCCGAGCGGCGGGGTCAGCTTGTGCAGTTCGGGCATCCCGTTGGCCCGCGGCCCTTGAAAGCGGACCACCACGACCACATCGCGGTTCAGTTCACCGGCCTTGAATGCGGCTTGCACCGCTTCCTGGCTGTCGAACACCCGGGCGGGGGCTTCGATTGTCCAGCGCGCTGAATCGACGGCGCTGGTCTTGAATGTGGCCCGGCCGAGGTTGCCTTGCACCAACCGCATTCCGCCATCGGGCATGAACGCATCGGCCACCGGGCGCAGCATTTCGGGATCGCCGCTGACGGCCGGAGCGGCGCGAAAACCGAGTGCTTCGCCATCGAGGAACGGTTCGTTGGCATAAGTCCGCATCCCGCCTTCGGTCACGGTCAGCACGTCTGCGTGTGCCAGTCCGGCATCGAGCAGTTCGCGCACCACGAAGCCGATCCCGCCGGCAGCGTGGAAGTGGTTTACGTCGCCCGCACCGTTGGGATAGACCCGCGCCAGTAGCGGCACGACCGACGACAGTTCATCCAGGTCCTGCCAGTCCAGCTTGATGCCGGCGGCGCGGGCCATGGCCGGGAGGTGGATCGCGTGGTTGGTTGATCCGCCGGTGGACAGCAGCCCGACGCAGGCGTTGACGATCGCCTTTTCATCGACGACCCGGCCCATCGGGCGATAATCGCTGCCTTCGCGCCCGATTTCCGCCAACCGGTGCACGGCTTTACGGGTCAATTGACTGCGCAGCGGGGTGTTTGGCGGAACGAACGACGCACCCGGCACGTGCAGGCCCATCAGTTCCATCATCATCTGGTTGGAATTGGCGGTGCCATAAAACGTGCAGGTGCCCGGCGAGTGATAGCTGGCGCTTTCGCTTTCGAGCAGGTCGGCGCGGGTGGCCTTGCCTTCGGCATAGAGCTGGCGGACTTTCTGCTTGTCGCGGTTGGCAAGGCCCGATGGCATTGGCCCGGATGGCACAAAAATCGCCGGCAGGTGGCCGAACCGCAGCGCGCCGATCAACAGCCCGGGAACGATCTTGTCGCAAATGCCCAGCAGCGCCATGCCATCGAACATCGCGTGGCTCATCGCCACGCCGGTCGACAGCGCGATCACATCGCGGCTGAACAGCGACAGTTCCATCCCGTCCTGCCCTTGCGTCACGCCATCACACATCGCCGGAACCCCGCCGGCGACTTGTGCGGTGGCGCCCACTTCGCGGGCATAGAGCTTCATCGCTTCGGGATAGCGGCCATAAGGCTGATGGGCCGACAGCATATCGTTATAGGCGGTGACGATCGCCAGGTTCGGGCCGCGTCCGTTTTTGATCGCCGGCTTGTCTTCCAGCGCGGCGGCGAAACCGTGGGCGAGGTTCGAGCACGACAGCGCGCCGCGCCCCGGAAACTTCTCCGCCTCGGCATCCATTAGGTCGAGGTAACGGCGCCGGCTGTCTTTCGATTTTTCGATAATCCGCTGGGTTACGCGTTCGATAACCGGGTGAAGCTTACTCATACCAATGCACTCCGTCGCGCTCGGTTAGCGCGATTGCCGCCGATGGCCCCCAACTGCCGGCGGTATAGGTTTTGGGGGTAACGCCATGATTGGCCCACGTGGCGCGGATGGCATCGATCCATTCCCACTGGGCTTCAACTTCATCGCGGCGCACGAACAAGGTCTGATCGCCTTCGATCAAGTCCAGCAGCAGCCGTTCATAGGCGATCCGCTTCATCGGCCCGGCAAACGCATCGGCCATTGCGATATCCAGCGGCACTTCGCGCAGGCGGATGCCGTCGCGGTCCAGCCCGGGAACTTTGGCCATCAGCGACAGGGTGATGTTTTCTTCGGGCTGGATCCCGATCACCAGCCGGTTGGGCACAGCAGGGGCGCCGCTGCCACCACGATTGGGGCCGGCAAAGATCGAATGGGGCACGTGACGGAATTGCACCACGATTTCGGTCTTGCGCTGGGGCAGGCGTTTGCCGGTGCGCAAATAGAACGGCACGCCTTTCCAGCGCCAGTTATCAAGGTGCGCCTTGATCGCCACAAAGGTTTCGGTGTCGGACGGGGTGCCCAGTTCCTCGTCATAGCCGGGGACGGGTTGGCCCGCGATCGCCCCGGCGCGGTATTGGCCGGTTACGGTTTCACTGGGGTCGATCTGGCGCAGCGCCCGCAGCACTTTGACCTTTTCATCGCGGATCGCGGTAGCATCGTAGTTGGCCGGCGGCTCCATCGCCACCAGTGCCAGCAGCTGGAGCATGTGGTTCTGAACCATATCGCGCAGCGCACCCGCGCCGTCGTAGAACCCCACGCGGCCTTCCAGCCCGACCGTTTCGGCGACGGTGATCTGGACGTGGTCGATGTGGGCGGCGTTCCATAGCGGTTCGAACAGGATGTTGGCAAACCGCAGCGCCAGCAGGTTTTGGACGGTTTCCTTGCCCAGATAGTGATCGATCCGGAAGGTGCGGTCTTCGGGGAAGGCGCGGGCCACCGCGTCGTTGATTTCGCGGCTGGAAGCAAGGCAGGTGCCCAGCGGCTTTTCCAGCCCGATCCGCACGGTTTCCCCGGTCAGCCCGGCTGCGGCAAGGCCGGTGATGGTGGGTTCGAACAAGCTGGGCGCGGTTGACAGGAAGATCGCCAATCCCTTGTCGGTCGGGCCAACCTTTTCGGCCAGCGCGGCATAGCCGGCGGTGTCGTTGGCATCTAGCGGCTGAAAGCGCAGGCGGTTGAGGAACGCGGCCATCGATCCGCGGCGTTCAGCGGGCAGGTACTTTTCCAATGCTTCACGCGCGAAGTTGCGATAGCCGGCATCATCAAAATCGTGGCGTGCGGTGCCGATGATCGTCAGGTCATCCGGAACCAGCCCATCGGCGTGGAGTGCGCAGAGCGAAGGCAGCAGCATCCGCTGCGCCAGATCGCCGGTGGCCCCGAACAGCAGCAGGCTATTGGCCGTGAAACTCATTTCCTGTCCCCAATCGATCCGCAAACTGCGAATTTGGCCGCAGGAATCCGCCCTGCGCGCAAGACTTGGAATAACAGCGGGGTGCCGTCCGCGCCAGAGCAGCGCAAACCAATTCAATCGCCGCTGGCGGGCGGTGGGGCCGGCATGCTGCGTGAATACGTCTGTATCGGGAAGCCTGCCCCGAGCAGGAAATCGGGTGTCGTTCGCAGATTGGCTCTCAACTTTGCGGCCCAGCTTGGCTAGGCCACCCGCAAAGGAGATTCGTCTATGCGTCGCACCCAGCTTGTTGCCGTTTCCGTGCTTGCCGCCGCGCTGGCTGTTCAACCGGCCGCGGCCAAACCGGCCAAGGCCCACCCTAAGCCGAAACGCAGACGGTGGAACTGGCCAAGCAACTGATCGCGATCCGATCGGTCAACGGCCCCGGCAACCAGAATGACCGGGCGCTGGCGGTGATCAAGGCGGCGCTGATCAAGGCCGGGTGGCAGGACAGCCAGATCGAAATCGTCCCCTTCAAGCAAACTTCGTACCTGATCTCGACCTGGCCGGGCAGCGATGCTCGATTGAAGCCGCTGGTGATTTCGGGGCACATGGACGTGGTTGAAGCCAAGCCGGCGGATTGGACCCGTGATCCCTTTACCCCTGTGATCGAGGACGGGGTCCTTTACGGCCGCGGGGCCAGCGACATGAAGTTCGATGCGGCGCTGGCCACGTCGGCGCTGATCGAATTGCGTCGTTCGGGTTACAAGCCCAAGCGGACGATCGTGTTGCAATTTTCCGGCGATGAAGAAACCACCATGGAAACTGGCGCAATCATTGCCGAACGGCTCAAGAATGCCGAACTGGTGATCAATATCGATGGCGGCGGCGGCACTTATGATGATGCCACGGCCAAGCCGCTGTACTGGACCTGGCAAGGTGCCGAAAAGACCTATTCCGATTTCCAGCTCGAAGTGACCAATGCTGGTGGCCACAGTTCGGCCCCGCGGCCCGAAAACGCGATCGCCCAACTGGCCACGGCGCTGGAACGGATCAGCGCCTATCACTTCACCCCGGAACTAAGCCCGCTGACCAAGGCCTATTTTGAAAAGGCTGCGCAATTTGAACCCGATGCCAAGCTGGCCGGGGCAATGCGTGCATTTGCGGCAAATCCGGCCGATGCGGCAGCGATTGCGGCGCTTCGTGCAAACCCGGCCTATGTCGGCAAGATCGGCACCACGTGCGTGCCGACGATGGTGAACGGCGGTCATGCGCTTAATGCGTTGCCGCAGCGCGCCACCGCAAACATCAACTGCCGGATCTTCCCCGGGCACAAGCCGGCCGATATCATGGCCGAACTGGCCGCGGTCGCGAATGTCCCGCAAGTCAAGTTCAGCGATGTGACCGAAGGATCGGTGGCCACGCCGGCGTCCCCGATGCGCGCTGATTTCCTGGGCGCGGTGAACAAGGCGATGACTGCGGCCTATCCGGGGGTGCCGGTGTTCCCATCGCAAGCATCGGGGGCATCGGATTCGATGTGGTACCGCCATGTCGGCGTCGCCAGTTATGGGGCCAGCCCAACCTTCAGCAAGGATTCGGAAGATTTCAGCCACGGGCTGAACGAACGGGTCCGCCTGTCGAACGTGGCGCCGGGGATCACTTATTACCTGACCCTGCTGACCGAACTTTCGAAGTAACCCCTACCCCAGCAGCGCATCGAGCATGGCGCGGGCGATCGCGCTTGCTTCTGCTGCGCTGAAGGCGTGGGGCGAAAGGCACAGTTCCAGCCACAGCCCATCGACCAGTGCGGTGATCGCGATCGCCGCGTGGCGGCGGCGCCCTGCGGGCAGGCCACAGGCACCGAGCAGATGTTCCAACCGCATCCGGAAGGCGGCGTATTGTTCGTCGTGCTGGCGGGCGATTTCAGGACGGGATCGCACCAGGCTCCAGAAGGCGATCCACGTTGCGAGCAGTTCGCCGCTGGCCAGCGGGGTTGAAAAGCTGGCGGTCACGAAGGCGTCCAGCCGCGCGCGCGGATCAGGCCCGGCACCGTTTACTGCGGCATCAAGCACGACGTTTACCCGTGCTTCAACATGGGCGTAAGTCGCGGCTACCAGCGCGTCGATGCCGGCGAAGTAATGCCCGACCAGCCCGGGGGAAACCCCGGCTTCCTGTGCGATGGCACGCACACTGGCCCCTGCCACCCCATCGCGTGCCAGCACGCGGGTGCTGGCTTCGATTAGGCTGATCCGGCGCTCGTCCGGTTCGGCACGGCGAAAGGCGGGCTTCTGGCTCACTTGTGACAGCCTAGCACTTGTTGTACGTTCGTCCAACAAGCATTGCGGGATTCGCCGAACCATGACCAACGCCGATCACATCGTAACCCGTATCGAAGGGGACGATGTCGATCCTGATGCCGATTTCAGCCTGCCGGGCTGGATCTATCACGATCAGGAATTCTTCG
>JBDKLL010000103.1:0-20101 GCA_039795595.1 Pseudomonadota bacterium | reverse complement strand
CCAAATTGCTTGGCATCGGCATCGCGCGCGATCCACAGCCCGGTGAACAGATCAAACGCCAGATAGTGCGTCCAGCCAATCACCACCCCGCCATCCGATTGAAAGATCGCCCGCACCGCGGGAATCGAAGAAAAGCCCGGTTGGCTGGCGTGGATCTGGTCCGCCACCGGCTGGCTGACCGGATCGATCCCGCCGGCCAGAACCGCAGCAAAGCACACCGCATAAGTCAGGCACAACAGCGCAACCCCAAGATAGAGGATCGCGCTATGCGTCAGCGGCTTGCGGGGGAACAGCGCCAGCAGGATCCAGCCTGCCAAAGCCAGTGTGTTGGTAAAACTGAACAATCCTGCCCACATCGTGGTTCTTCCCCCTGCATGCGCCTTAGCCCGGCCAGCATAGCACCGGCTTGCGCGCGGCCAGCGTTTCATCAAGCCGGCGCCGCGGCGCATGATAAGGCGCGCCCTTCAACGTTTCATCGCCTGCCTTGGCGCGTTGTGCAAGGCTGCGCAGTGCCGCGATGAACCGATCAAGCCCGGCCTTGCTTTCGGTTTCGGTTGGTTCAACCAACATCGCGCCGTGGACCACCAGCGGGAAATAGACCGTCATCGGGTGGAACCCTTCGTCGATCAGGCCCTTGGCAATATCCAGCGTTGAAAACCCTTCGGCCAGCCCGGCATCGCTGAACAGCGCCTCGTGCATGCACGGCCCCGCTTCGGCGAACGGCGCATCAAGATCACCTGCCAGGCTGCGCAAAACATAGTTGGCGTTCAGCACTGCATCTTCGGCCACTTGCGCCAGCCCATCGGCCCCGTGGCTGAGGATATAGGCGAGCGCCCGGGTGAACATCCCCATCTGCCCGTGAAACGCCGCCATCCGGCCAAAACTGTGCGGGTGATCGCGCGGGGCATCCTCTTCCTCGATCAGCCGCACCTGGCCGGCACTGTCGCGCTGGGCAAACGGCAGCGGGGCAAAGGGCGCGAGCGCAGCCGAAAGCACCACCGGCCCACTGCCCGGCCCGCCGCCACCGTGCGGCGTGGAAAAGGTTTTGTGCAAGTTGATGTGCATCGCATCGATGCCAAGATCGCCGGGGCGGACTTTGCCCACGATCGCGTTGAAATTGGCCCCGTCGCAATAGACGAAGGCACCGGCGGCGTGGACCGCATCGGAAATCACCTTCATATCGCGCTCGAACAGCCCGCAGGTGTTCGGGTTGGTGATCATCACCGCGGCCACGTCCGGCCCCAGTCGGGCGGTTAGCGCGGCAAGGTCAACCCGGCCATCCGCGGTTGCCGGGATGCTCTCCACCCGATATCCGGCAAACGCCGCGGTGGCCGGATTGGTGCCATGCGCGCTGTCCGGCACCAGTACCACTTCCCGCGCAGTGCCAGCCGCCGCGTGCGCGGCGCGAATGCACAGCAACCCGCACAGTTCGCCATGCGCGCCGGCCTTGGGGCTCATCGCCACCGCGGCCATGCCGGTCAGCGCCACCAACCATTCGGCCAGTTGGGCAATCACTTCGATCGCACCGGGCACGGTCTGTTGCGGCTGTAGCGGGTGAACATCGGCAAAGCCCGGCAACCGCGCCAGTTTCTCGTTCAATCGTGGGTTGTGCTTCATCGTGCACGATCCCAGCGGAAACGGCCCAAGGTCGATCGCATAGTTCTGCCGCGACAGGCGGGTATAGTGGCGGACCGTTTCAGGTTCAGACAGGCCGGGCAGATCCGGCGCGGCCTTGCGCAGAAACCGCGCCAGCGCTGGCTGCGGAGCGATTTGCGGGCCATCGATGTCAACCCCGCACGTGCCGGGCCGCCCCAGTTCGAAAATCAGCGGTTCTTCCAACATTAGCGCCCGGTCACCGGTAAGAGTAGGATGGATCGTCGATGCGGTGCTTTCGCCCAGTTCGGGCCGCCAGCCGGCGGGGTTCAGCGCGTTCATGCCAATACTCCTGCAAGCGCGTGGCCCAGCGCGGCGATATCTTCGCTGGTGGTGGTTTCAGTGGCAGTGACCAGCATGGCGTTGGCCAATTGCGGCGCGGTGGGATACAGCCGGCCCAGCGACACCCCGCCCAGCACCTGCCGATCCGCCAGCACCCGCACAACTTCGCGGGCATCGCGCGGCAGGATCACGGTAAATTCGTTGAACCATGCGGTGTTAAGCACGCGCACCCCCGGAACGTGCACCAGCCGCGCCGCGGTTTCCTGCGCGCGGGCATGGTTAGCCCCCGCCAGCCGGGCCAGCCCTTCTCCGCCAAGCAAGGTCATGTGAATGCTGAAAGCAAGCGCACAAAGTCCTGAATTTGTGCAAATATTACTCGTCGCCTTCTCGCGCCGGATGTGCTGTTCGCGGGTTGACAGGGTCAGCACGAAGCCACGCTTGCCATCGACGTCCTGGGTCTGTCCGCAGAGCCGGCCCGGCATCTGCCGCACGTACTTTTCGCGGCACCCGAACAAGCCAAGGTACGGCCCGCCATATTGCAGCCCAACGCCCAGCGCCTGTCCTTCGCCCACCACGATATCCGCGCCCAGCTGCCCCGGCGCTTCGATCAGCCCCAGCGCCACGGGTTCGGTGACCACCACTATCAGCAGCGCGCCAACCGCGTGTGCTGCCGCCGCCACCGCAGCAAGATCAGGGATGCGCCCCAGCACGTCCGGATATTGCACCACCACGCACGATGTTTCGGCATCGATCGCAGCGATCAGTTCGGCATCATCGGGGTCAGCGCACAGTTCCGGAAGCCGCACGTCAAGCATATCGCCGGTAAATTGCGCCATCGTCACCGCAGTGGCTACGTAATGCGGGTGCAACCCGCCCGACAACACGGCCCGGCAGCGCTTGGTGATCCGCCCCGCCATCGCAATTGCTTCCCAGCACGCGGTCGAACCATCGTACATCGAAGCATTGGCCACATCGACGCCAAACAGCCGCGCCACTTGCGTCTGGAATTCAAACAACACTTGTAACGTGCCTTGGGCGATTTCGGGCTGGTAGGGCGTGTAGGCGGTCAGAAATTCCCCGCGCTGGATCAGGTGATCGACGCTGGCGGGAACGTGGTGGCGATAGGCCCCTGCCCCCAGAAAGAACGGCACCGATCCGGCGCTAAGGTTGCGGGCCGCCAACCCGCCAAGGTGCCGTTCCACCGCCATTTCGCTGGCATGGTGGGGCAATCCGGCAATCGGCCCGGTCAACCGCGCGCTGGCCGGCACATCGGCGAACAGATCGTTCACCGATCCCGCGCCGATCACGTCCAGCATGGCGGCGCGTTCGCCGCCGGTCAGAGGCAGGTAGCGCATCGCCTAAAGTCCCTCGACAAACGCATCGTAGGCCGCGCGGTCCATCAACCCGCCAAGTTCGGTCGGATCGGACAAGGTCAGCCGGAACAGCCATCCCCCCACTTCAGCCGAAGTATTGACCAGTTCCGGTTCGTCGGCCAGCGCGGCGTTGCTTTCGCTGACCGTGCCGGAAACCGGCGCATAGACATCGGATGCGGCCTTAACGCTATCAACCACGCACGGCGCATCGCCCTTGCGCACCGTTGTCCCCGGTTCGGGTAGTTCAACGAAGGTAATGTCGCCCAACTGGCTTTGCGCATAATCGGTGATCCCGACCGTGCCGGTCTGGCCATCGATTTCGATCCATTCGTGGTCCTGGGTGAAATAACGGGTCATCGGCAGGCACTCCTCAGCGGTGATAACGGTGGGGGACAAACGGCAAGGACACGACGCGCGCGGGCAAGCGTTTGCCGCGCACCTCGATTTCCAACTGGGTACCGGGTGCGGCATGGGCGCTGGCGCAGTAAGCCAGCGCAATCGGATGGCCTAAACTTGGCGAGAAACCACCTGAGGTAACTTCTCCAACCAATTTATTTTCATGATAAACTTTAGCACCTTCACGTGCTGCCTGGCGCCCTTCAAGCGCCAGCCCGATCCGCTGGCGGCCTACCCCGTGGGCCAGTTCTGACAGCACCCGTTCGGCCCCCGGAAACCCGCCAGTGGCGCGGCGGCGGCGGTTGATCGCAAAGCCCAGACCGGCTTCCACCGGGCTGGTTTCAGGCGAAAGATCGTGCCCATAAAGCGGCAACCCGGCTTCAAGCCGCAAGGAATCGCGCGCACCAAGGCCGATCGGTTTTACCTCTGGCTGAGCGCAGAGCAGGTCCGCCACCGCCGCGGCGGCATCGGCCGGGAGCGAAATTTCAAAGCCGTCTTCGCCGGTATAACCCGACCGGCTGATCCACACCGGCACCCCCGCCAGCGTGAATGGCCCGCCCTGCATGAAGCGCAGGTCAGCCACGGCACGATCCCCCGTGGCAACCCGTTCGAGCGCCGCCGCCGCCGCTGGCCCCTGCAGCGCCAGCAGGGCGTGGTCTGCAAGGTGGTTCAGCGTCACATCATCGGGCAATGCTTCGCGCAGATGGCCGATATCGTCCCATTTGGTCGCCCCGTTGACGACCAGGTAGAAGCCATCATTCCGGCGGGTCAGCATCAGGTCATCAAGGATCCCGCCGGCATCATCCAGCAACAGCGAATAGCGCGGCGCAGCCGGTGCCAGATTGGCCAGATCGATCGGCAAAACCGTTTCAAGCGCGGCCGCAGCGGCATCGCCCGAAACCAGCAACTGGCCCATGTGGCTGACATCGAACAACCCGGCATGAGCGCGGGTCCACACATGTTCGGCGATGATCCCGTCATACTGGACCGGCATCCAGTAGCCGGCGAATTGAACCATCCGCGCGCCCTGCGCCCGATGCCATGCATCAAGCGGCAGGGTGAGCACTTCCAGCTCATCCGCGAGGGTTTCGTCGCTATTTTCGTAAGTGTCGCTCACTAATTTCAGTCCCGTGCAGTTGTGGCGCCATGTGGCGCCCCCTCTGTCACGGAAACCTGAGAGCTTTCCCCCGCGGTGGCGAGGTTACCCCTTCGGCGGCCCCTGCCTGCGCCGGGGCGCAGCCAGAAACACTTTCCAGAGCATCGCTATCGATCAACGCGGTCCATTGGCCTGAGAGATTCCGGGGCGGTTGCTCCTTCGGCGCCCGGCGAACCGTCCTTGCAGACGAATCGCCGGAACTCTCCCGCGCGATCAGCGACTGAATTTGTCTGGCTTTGCCCGGCGGTGAAGTCAACCGGCGATGGGATTAGTCCCCCGCGCGGCGCGCGGCGCGCAGGATCGCCTCATGTTCGAACACGAACCGTCCGGCGGCTTTTTCCTTGGTCAGCCCCACGATCGCGCGGGCGATCACAGCGTCGCTGACCGAACGGTACTTGGCATATTTGCCGCGCAGGAACAGGTCGATCAGCGGGCTGAGCAGCATCGCGATCCGTTCGGCCGGGCGGCGCTCGCGCCGCGCGCCGCGCAGCAAGCCCGGGCGGATCACGTCCAGCCGGGTTGGCCGCAGCCGCGCCAGCGCCTGTTCGACTTCGCCTTTGACCCGCAGATAGAACCGCTTGGACGTGGCGTCTGCCCCAACCGATGAAATCGCAATCACCTGCCGGATCCCGGCATCCTTCGCCGCCTGGGCGCAGGCCAGCACCAGATCGTGGTCAACCGCGCGGAACGCGGCTTCATCCTGCCCGGCATTCTTCCACGTTGTTCCCAGCGCGCAAACCAGCACATCGGCATTGGCCGCGGCAATCGCATCGGCCCAGTTTTCGGGATCGGCCACCAGCACTTCCATCCGCGCCCCGCGCGGCAGCGAAAGTTCACGCCGGGCGATCGCGATCACCCGGATATCGCGGCGCTGCACCGCCAGCCGGATCAGCGCGCTGCCGATCAGGCCCGATGCGCCAACCAGCGCGATCCGCGTCACCTTAGACATTGCGCAACCCTTCCGGGGTCCGCCCATAGATCCGGGCGTGCGCGGAAATCGCGAAACGATCGGTCATCCCGGCGATGAAATCGGCGATATGGCGGCTGCGGCCGGGATCATCCGCCGGCAGGCGTGCGGCCCAATCGCCGTCCATCAGCCCCGGGTCTTGCACGTAGGCGGCAAACAATTCGGCTGTGACCAGCCGAGCGCGTTCGGCCGTCTGGAGCTGCTGCGGGTGATGGTAAAGCCGCGCGTACATGAACTGCTTGAGGGTGCGCTCATGCTCGGCCAGCATAGGTGAAAAGGCCGCCGTGGCCCGCCCCGCGGCGCGCACATCGGCCACCGATTCCATGCCCGCGGCGCGCGCGGTGGTTTCACCGATCACATCGTTCACCATCCAGCCGATCTGGCTGCGTACCAGTTCGCGCAGCCGCCGATCATAGGGCGCGGCCGGAAACTTGCGTTCGATTGCCCGCCACTGATCCGCCACGAAATCAAGTTCGAGCAATTCGTCGAGGTTCAGGAACCCGGCGCGCAGCCCATCGTCAATATCGTGGTTGTCGTAGGCGATATCATCGGCCAGCGCGGCGACTTGCGCTTCCAGCGATGCCCATTGCGCCAGATCCAGCGGAAAGGCCGCATCGAGTTCGGCCAGCGCCCAGTTAACCTGCTGCACCGGCCCATTATGCTTGGCCAGCCCTTCCAGCAATTCCCACGTCAGGTTCAGCCCTTCGTGCTCGCAATAAGGGCTGTCGAGCCGCATCAAGGTGCGCAAGGCCTGCGCATTGTGATCGAACCCGCCAACGCCCTGCAACGCGGCATCGAGCGCATCTTCGCCAGCGTGGCCGAACGGCGGGTGGCCGATATCGTGGGCCAGGCACAAGGCTTCGGTCAGGTCTTCGTCAAGTCCCAGCGCCCGGGCGATCACCCGCCCGATCTGGGCCACTTCGAGGCTGTGGGTCAAGCGAACGCGGTAATGATCGCCATCAGGGGCGACGAACACTTGTGTCTTGTGGCGCAGCCGGCGGAACGCGATCGAATGAACGATCCGGTCGCGGTCGCGCTGGTAGGCGCTGCGCGGCCCGCGGGCGAGCGATTGCTCAATCGGGAATTCACGCCCGCGGCTGCGCGTAGGATCGCAGGCATAAGCCGCAAGGGTCACGCTAAGGCTCTCCGCCAGCAGAAAGCTGCAATCCGGTTATTCGCCAGCCCGCAACCGGACCAGCGCACCCCGAAATCAGGCGATCAGGAACACAACCAGCGCAGTGACCAGCGCAATGGCAATCGTGCCCCACTTCGACATGGCGATAAAGCTATCGTACGTTGACTGGTGCGCCTTGAGGTTGTTGCCGCTGGCCATTTTTGCTTCCTATCGAGATGGTGTGAATGGGCGTTGCTGGCCGCTCTATCGCCAGCAACGCCGGTGCTCAAGGCCCAACCTGCCCCGCGCAACCACATTCACCCGCTTTAATCCCGCATTTACTCCCTGCCGCTATGCCAAGCCAACACGTTCTCTGGGGGTTCGCGCAAAGGCAATGTCGGAAATAGAACCGCGAACACTGCTGCTGATCGATCACGAGCCGGGGCAATGCCGGCTCGTTTCGGCGCTGGCAGCACGCGAAGGATGGCGCACCGTGATCGCCCGCGATTGCGAAACCGCGCTCGCCACGATGAGCGCGCGCCAAGGCGCACAGCTGAGCGCCGTGATCCTGGATCAGGGCGTGCCGGGCGAAAACGCCTGCACCCTGATTGCCGATCTCAAGCGCCTGCGCCCGGGCTTGCCAGTGCTGATGTTGACGACCAGCGCTTCGCCGTTGCTGGCGGTTGAAGCCATGCGCGCCGGGGCAACCGATTATCTGGTCAAGCCGGTGGCACCCGAACGGCTGATGCAGGCGTTGCGGATGGCCACCACCCGCGAAGCCGCGAACGACGAACTGCAACCGCTGACCGAAAAGATCCCGGCCGCCGCAGATTTCGATGCGATGATCGGCGCGGCACCAACCTTCCGGGCCGCGCTGGCCGTGGCCGCAAAAGCCGCCCGCGGCCATGGCGCGGTCTTGATCGAAGGCGAAAGCGGGACCGGCAAGGAAATCCTGATCCGGGCAATGCAGGCGGCCAGTGCGCGCGCCAAGGCCCCGTTCCGGCTGATCAATATCGGCGGGCTATCCGCCACGTCGGCCGAAAGCGCGCTGTTCGGCCATGAAAAGGGCGCATTTGCCGGCGCATTCGAACGCCATGTCGGGGCGCTGCAATTCCTCGACGGCGGCACGCTGGCGATCGATGAAGTTGATCGCTTGCCATTGGCGGCGCAGCATCGCCTGCTGGAATCGATGCGCCGCGGCGATGTGCGGCCAATCGGTGCGCGCCATTCATTCCGGATCGACGTGCGGATCATTGCTGCCAGCAACCTGCCGCTGGCCGATCTGGTGGCGGCCGGGCATTTCCTGCCCGAATTGTATCATGCGCTGGCCAGCACCAGCGTCGTCCTGCCCCCGCTGCGCGAAAGGACGGGCGATATCCCGGCGCTGGCCCGGCACTTTCTGGCCCGGATCGGCGAACAGCCGGGGTTGCGGCCGCTGGGCATCACCGATGGCGCGCTGGCGCTGCTGGCGGCCTATGACTGGCCGGGCAACGTCCGCCAGCTATCTGCCGTGCTGTTCCGCGCCGCGGTGTTCTGCGAAGGCGATGCCCTGACCGCGGACGATTTCCCGCAACTGTCCGACCTGCTTGGCGGCGCGGCAGGATCGCATGGCGGCACATTGCAGGAAAGTGTCGGCGTGCTGCTCTACACCCCGGATGGGAACTTGCGGCCGCTGGAAGACATCGAAGCCGATGTGATCCGCCTAGCCATCGGCCATTACCGCGGCCGGATGACCGAAGTGGCCCGGCGGCTGGGGATCGGCCGTTCAACGCTCTATCGCAAGCTGTCTGACCTTGGCATCGAAAACGCGGCCTGAACCGGCTGCGCTTACCCCGGCACCTGCGAAAAATCGCCCAGCGCGGCATCGCGCAGCCCGCGCCACACCCGCAGCGCCTGCACCGTTTCCGGCACATCGTGGACCCGGTGCAATTGCACCCCTGCTTCCGCCCCCTTGAGCGCCAGGGCCACGCTGCCGCCAAGCCGTTGGTGCGGGGGCGCTTCATCGGATAGCGCACCGATCATCCGCTTGCGGCTGGCCCCCAGCAGCAACGGTTGACCGAGCGCATGGAACAGCGCCAGCGCATTCATCAAGACCAAGTTTTCAGCCAGCGTCTTGCCAAAGCCGATGCCCGGATCAAGGATGATCCGGTCGCGCGCGATCCCCGCCGCCACGGCTGCATCGCGGCGCGCGCGCAGCCAATCGAACACGTCCAGCACAACGTCCTGATACGACCCGCCACCATGCAAGTCATCGCCATCGCCCGGCGCGTGCATCAGCACCACCGGTGCACCGCTGGCGGCCGCGAATTCAAGGCTGCGCGGATCGTGGCGCAGCGCTGAAACATCGTTGATTACGTGGCCACCGGCGCGCAAGGCGGCATCCATCACGCCGGGGCGGCGGGTGTCGAGGCTGATCGCCGCGCCTTGCGCCGCCAACCATTCAACCATCGGGACCACGCGGTTCAGCTCGTCCCCTTCCCACACCGCGGCGGCACCGGGGCGGGTGCTTTCCCCACCAACATCGATCAACGCCGCACCGGCCGCAAGCATCGCCGCAACATGCGCGCGGGCGACATCGGCATCGTCCATGAACTGCCCGCCATCGGAAAAGCTATCGGGCGTCACGTTGAGGATACCCATGACCTGCGGCTGATCGAGCGTGATAGCGCGCGCGCCGCACACCAACGGTGTGTGCACGCGTTGCAGGTTATCAAACTGTTCGCACGCAGCGCTCCCCAGTGAAGGCAAAGCAGCTTCGAGTTCGCGCAAGCTGAACAGCGTGCGCGAAACCACTCCCGCCCCTTCCCGAACGATCAGCGCGAACCGGCTGGCATAGACCATCCCACCGGCAATCCGCAGCGCGGCGCCAGCTTCGCTTTGCGGCGAATCGCACAGGGCAATGGGGCGAAGGTAGCAAGTCTGGGTCATGCCCGCCCACTACCCCTCATTCGGGCCGGAAGGCCAGCGGGTTAATCTTCTGTGGCCAACAGGTACAGCTTGCGCAGGGCATCGATCGGCTTCACTTCGCCTTCGTGCTCGATGTGCCAGAAGGTCCAGCCATTGCACGATGGCGCGCCTTGCAATTTGGCCCCCAGCCCGTGGATCGAGCCGCTGTCGGCACCCGAAACCAGCGAGCCATCGGCGCGCACCGTGGCCTGCAGCCGCCGCTTCTTGTCGGTAATGATCGCCCCCGGGGCAATCCAGCCGGTTTCCACCAGCGTGCCGAACGCCACTTTGGGCGCGGCTTTCGGGCTTTGCATCGTGGTAATCGCGCTTTCATCCAGCGGCAGCGCCAGTTCGATCCGCTCCAGCGCGGCTTCGCGATACGCGCTTTCGCGTTCGCACCCGATCCATTCGCGGCCCAACCGCTTCGCCACCGCGCCAGTCGTGCCGGTGCCGAAGAACGGGTCCAGCACCACATCGCCCTTGTTGGTCGTGGCCAGCATCACCCGGTAGAGCAGGCTTTCCGGCTTTTGCGTGGGATGGACCTTGTGGCCACCTTTTTTCAGGCGTTCCTGCCCCGAACAGATCGGCAGCACCCAATCTGAACGCATCTGCAGTTCATCGTTGAGCGTCTTCATCGCGCGATAGTTGAAGGTGTACTTCGCCTTTTCGCCCATCGAGCACCAGATCAGCGTTTCGTGCGCATTGGTAAACCGGGTGCCCTTGAAATTGGGCATCGGGTTCGATTTGCGCCAGACGATATCGTTGAGGATCCAGAACCCCATGTCCTGCAACATCGCGCCCAGCCGGAAGATGTTGTGGTAGCTGCCGATCACCCACAGCGATCCGTTGGGCTTAAGCACGCGGCGGGCTTCGGTCAGCCATTCGCGGCTGAACTTGTCATAGGCGGCAAAGCTATCAAACTGGTCCCAGTGATCGGTTACCGCATCAACGTGGCTGCCATCGGGCCGGGCCAGATCGCCGCCCAGTTGCAGATTATACGGCGGATCGGCAAAGATCATGTCGACCGACGCCGATGGCAACGACCGCATCGCTTCGATGCAATCGCCATCCAGAATCCGCCCAACCGGCAGATCCGGCCGCACGACTTCCTTCGCAGCGCGCAGCCGCGCCTTCTCACCCACCAGCAACTGACCCATGACGTGTCTCAAAACCCCTGAAGTTATCCACAGGGTGAGTCATCCGGAGTCACACGTCAAGCCTCGACTCCGCAGAAAACCTTGCGATTCCTGTCACTGCCAGTGCCATAAATGCGGAACAGAACGAGTCCTGCACACGATGTTGAGTCTGCATGGACGGCAGAGACTCGATATCTAGTGGTGTGGCTAAATCCACTCGCGCGGCGTTTTTTCAGCTCCGCCCGCCATCAAACAGGGTCAATTGCGCGATCGGAGCAAAGCTTTTGCGGTGGATCGGGCACGGGCCATGTTCGCGCAGCGCGGCAAGATGTTGCGCCGTGCCGTACCCAGCGTTGCGTTCCCAGCCATAGTGCGGCCACCGTTCGGCATGATCGCGCATCACCCGATCGCGGTGTTCCTTGGCAAGGATCGATGCCGCGGAAATCGCCGGTTCGATGCCGTCCCCGCCCACAATCGCGCGGGCTGGCCAGCACCATTCCGGTACCCGCCCGTGCGGGGTCATGTTGCCATCGATCAGGACTTCGTCCGGCGCCCGGCCCAGCGTGCTGACCAGCTGCGCCACCGCGCGGGTCATCGCCAGCATGGTGGCGGCAAAGATGTTGACCCGGTCAATCTCGTCGGCTTCGACCACGCCCAGCGCCCAACCGCAGCTGCTCTGGATCAGCGGTTCCAGCGCCGCACGACGCTTGGCCGAAAGTTTCTTGGAATCGTCCAGCCCGGCCGGGGCATCCACCCCCAGCACGCAGGCCGCGGCCACCACCGGCCCGGCCAGCGGCCCGCGCCCGGCTTCATCAACGCCAATGATCAGCGGGGATTGCAACGTCCGTGCCATGGCCCTCCTTTGTCGCTTGCGGATAGGGCTGCGCAAGCGGTGCTAAGGCAGCTTTCCACCTTTACCTTGTCACACCCGCCCCCCTGCCCGATCCGCGCCCGCCATGACCGCTTCCGCCACCCTGATCCCGCTTGACCAGATCGACCCGCAGTGGATCGAGGACTTGCTCGACTGCGCGTTCGAGCCGGGTCGCCAGCAGCGCACCGCTTACAAAGTGCGCGAAGGGATGGATTGGCTGCCGGGCCTGTCGTTCGCCGCGCTCGATGCGGATGAACATCTGGTTGGGACGATCCAGTGCTGGCCCGTGGCGTTAACCGATCCAGCCGGCAAGGCCCATCCGATGGTGATGGTCGGCCCCGTCGCCGTGGTTCCCGATGCGCAAGGGCTGGGTTATGGCCAAGCGCTGATGACCGCGAGCCTGAGCGCGCTCAGCCCCACTGCGCCACTGCCGCAGGTGATGATCGGCGATCCTGAATACTATGGCCGGTTCTGGGGCTTTACCAACGCCCACACCGCCGGGTGGAGCCTGCCCGGCCCATTCGAACAACACCGGTTGCTGGTGCGCTGTGATAATCCTGCGATCCTCCCCCGCGAAGGCACGCTGGGGCCTTGGCGCGGCTAGGCTGATCTGGCAGGGCATAGCCAATGCCCTACGATCCGCCGCCCAACCTTGCATCGCTGTCGCTGGCCGAAATTGCCGCGCTGGCAGAAGCGCGCAAGCTGCCCCCGGTCGATCAATGGAATCCGGCGGTTTCCGGCGATAGCCTGATGGTGATCAAGGCCGATGGGCGCTGGTTTCATGATGGCGGAGAAATCCGCCGCCCGGCGATGGTGCGGGCCTTCGCCAGCCTGCTGCGGCGGGATGAAACCGGGCAGCACTGGCTGGTCACCCCGTACGAACAACAGTCGATCACAGTGGAGGACGCGGCTTTCATCGCCACTGACGTTACCCGGCAAGACGATGCACTGGCGTTTCGGCTCAACACCGACGACACCATCATCGCCGGGCCGGATCACCCGCTGATCGCGCGGGGCGATCCCGAAACGCCTGCACTCTACCTTTCCATGCGCCACGGCACCGAAGCCCGGATCAACCGCAGCACGTGGCTACAACTGGTGGAACTGGCCGATGCCGAACTGACAGTGACCAGCCTTGGCGTGCGCTTTTCGCTGGTGCCGGAATGAGCCTGATCCCGCGCCTGCAACGGCTTCATGCCCAGGGCCACGCCCGGCAGATCGACCATGCCGATGAAACCGGCCGCGCCCCCGGCGAACTGCGGCCTGCCGCGGTGCTGGCCGCGATTACCGAGCGCGATGATCGGCCGGGCTTCCTGCTGATCCACCGTCCGTCGAACATGCGTTCGCACCCCGGCCAAGTGGCGTTTCCCGGCGGCAAGATCGATCCGGGCGAAACCCCGGTCGAAGCCGCCCTGCGCGAAGCGTGGGAAGAACTCGGGATTCATGGCCGCGATGTCAGCGTGATTGGCACCAGCGATGTCTATCGCACTGGCAGCGGCTATGCGATCACCCCGGTGATTGCCGTGGTGCCGCCCGATATCGAACTGAACCCCAGCCCGACTGAAGTGGCGCAGTGGTTCGAAGCCCCGGTGGACTTCGTGTTCGACCCGGCCAATCACACGCACCATTCGGCATTTTGGGAAGGGCGCGAGAGGCGCTACATCGAAATCATGTGGCAACAGCATCGCATCTGGGGCGTGACCGCCGGGATCATCAGCAATCTGGCCAAACGGATCGACTGGCATGGCTGATCCTGCCTTACCCGCCCGCATCAGCGCCCCGTGGCTGGCACGCGCGGATCTGGCGGCGCTATTCGCGGCCTTGGGCACCGATAACGCCCGCTATGTCGGCGGCGCGGTGCGCGATACCTTGCTGGACCTGCCGGTCAAGGACATCGACGTTGCCACCACGCTCCTGCCGGCAAACGTCATCACCCGGCTGGATGCCGCCGCGATCCGCACCGTGCCGACCGGGCTGGACCACGGCACCGTCACCGCGATCCTGCCCGGCGGGCCGGTTGAAATCACCACCCTGCGCCGCGATGTATCCACTGACGGCCGCCGCGCCACGGTGGCGTTTTCGCAAGACTGGCGCGAAGACGCCGCGCGCCGCGATTTCACGATCAACGCGCTCTATGCCGATCCGGCCAGCGGCGAAGTGTTCGATTACTTCGGCGGCATGGTCGATCTTGCCGCGCGGCGGCTGCGCTTCATCGGTGATGCCCACCAGCGCATCCGCGAGGATCATCTGCGGATCCTGCGTTACTTCCGCTTTCAGGCCCGGTTCGGCAGCCAGCCCGCGGATGAACAGGCGGAGAGCGCCTGCGCCGAACTGGCCGCCACGCTGAAAGGCCTCTCGCGCGAGCGGGTGGGGATGGAGATGCTGAACCTGCTGGGTCTGCCCGATCCGGCACCAACGCTGGCCCGCATGGCCCAGTTAGGCGTGCTCGCGGTGGTGCTGCCCGAAGCCGATCCGGTCGCGCTGGCCGCGCTGATCGCCGCCGAGCGCCGCCAGCACGTCCCCGGCGATGCGCTGCGGCGCTTGGCGGCATTGCTGCCAGCCGATCCGGCGCTGGCTGAACAAGTCGCCAGCCGCTTTCGCCTGTCGGGCGCGCAGAAAAAGCGGCTCGGCGTGGTGACAGGGCGCGAAGCCGCCGATGCAACTGCTGCCCGCGCGCTGGCATATCGCGTTGGCAAGGATGCGGCGTTTGATCGCCTGCTGATCGGCGGAGCAGATACCGCGCCGCTATCGGGTTGGACAGTCCCGCAGTTCCCCCTGAAAGGCGGCGAAATCGTGGCCCGCGGGGTTAGCGCCGGACCAGAGGTGGCCCGGATCCTGCGCGAAATCGAAACCCGCTGGGTGGCCGAAGGCTTTCCCGATCAGCCGCGCGTGGCCCAATTGCTGGATGCGGCGCTTAGCTGACTTTGCCTAGAACTTGTTGTCGCGCGGGAAGCCATTGGGCGGCATCCGCCCGGCCGCGCCGCGCGCCACCTTCCACAGGCGGACATCGCTTTCGGTGCGGGTGCGGCCAGTATCGCCGCCCATCTTCCAGCTGAGCCCTTCGTCCAGCTTGAGCGTGATCGCATCGGCCATCCCGCCATCACGGTAACGTTGCAGGGTAACGCCCTGTCCTTTGGCCAGCACCGGCAGTTCTTCAAGGCTGAAGATCACCAGCTTGCGATTATCGCCCACCACGGCAACGTGATCGTGCTCGACCGGGATTTCACGAACCAGCACCAGTTTGACGCCGGGCTTGGTGGTCATCACGCCGCGGCCCTTGCGGGTTTCGGCCAGCAGTTCGTCCGCCTCGGCCGCAAAGCCGCGCCCCTGATCGCTGGCCAACAGCAATTGGCCCTTGGGGCGATAGACCAACAGCGCCACGATCTGGGCTTCCGCATCGATATCGATCATCGTCCGGATTGGTTCGCCAAACCCGCGCGCTGACGGCAATTTATCTGCCCCCAGCGTGTAGAACCGGCCATTATCGCATGCGATCAGCAGCTTATCAGTGGTTTGCGCGTGGAGCGCAAAGGCTGGGCCATCGCCTTCCTTGAACTTGAATTCCTTATCCAGCGCTTCGTGCCCGCTGGCCCCGCGAATCCAGCCCTTGGCCGAAAGGATCACCGTCACCGGTGCCTTTTCGATCATTGCGTCCATGCTGAATTCCACCGTCGGCGCGGCTTCGGCCACGGTAGTGCGGCGGCGGCCCAGCACGGTATCTTCGGCGTAATCCTTGCGCAGATTGGCCAGATCGCGCTTCAACCGGGTGCGCTGGCGAGCCGGGCTATCGAGCAGCTTTTGCAGCTCTTCCTGTTCCGCCACCAGTTCGTCGCGCTCGCGCCGCAGCTCCATTTCCTCAAGCCGACGCAAGCTGCGCAGCCGCATGTTGAGGATCGCTTCGGCCTGCCGGTCGGTCAGGCTGAATTCGGCCATCATCACCGGCTTGGGTTCATCCTCGGTGCGGATGATCTCGATGATCCGATCGAGGTTGAGATACGCGATGATGTAGCCATCAAGCAGCTCAAGCCGGCCAGCGATCTTGTCCAGCCGGTGCTGCGAGCGGCGCAGCAAGATGTCGATCTGCGCGATTACCCATTCCTGCAGCAGCAACTTCAAGCCCAGCACGCCCGGCGTGCGCGTGGCATCAAGCACGTTGAGGTTCAGGTTGAAGCGGGTTTCCAGATCGGTCAGCTTGAACAGCGATTCCTTAAGCAATTCGGGATCGATGTTGCGGCTTTTCGGCACGAACACGATGCGGATCTGTTCATCGGATTCGTCGCGCACGTCTTCCAGGATCGGCAGCTTTTTGTCCGCGATCAGCTGAGCGACCTGTTCGATCAGCTTGCCTTTGGCGAGCTGGTAAGGAATTTCGGAAATGACCAGCTGCCATTGCCCGCCGCCCAGTTTTTCGATGCCGGTTGCTTCCCAACTGCCATCGGCTTCGCGCCCGGTGGAAAACCGCCCGCGCACCCGCATCGCACCCTTGCCAGTTTCATAGGCCGCAGAAATCACCGCCGGGCTTTCCACCACCACGCCGCCGGTCGGGAAATCCGGGCCTTTGAACACGTCCATCAACTGGGCGTGTTCAACATGGGGGTTATCGATCAGCAGCAGCGTGGCATCGATGATTTCCGCCACGTTATGGCTGGGGATGTTGGTCGCCATCCCCACCGCGATCCCGCTGGAGCCATTGGCCAGCAGGTTCGGGAACAGCCCGGGGAAAATCTCCGGCTCTTCTTCTTCGCCGTTATACGTCGGCACGAAATCGACGGTGCCTTCGTCCAGCCCGGCCATCAATTGGATCGCGGTCTTGGTCAGCCGGGCTTCGGTGTAGCGATAGGCTGCGGCGTTATCGCCATCGATATTGCCAAAGTTGCCCTGCCCTTCGACCAATGGATAGCGCAGCGAAAAATCCTGCGCGAGGCGGACCATCGCATCATACACGCTGGCATCGCCGTGCGGGTGATACTTGCCGATCACATCGCCGACCACGCGGGCCGATTTCTTGAAGGCCTGGCTGGGATCAAGCTTCAACTGCCGCATCGCCCAGAGCAAGCGGCGGTGAACCGGCTTCAAGCCATCACGCAGATCGGGCAGCGACCGCGCGGTGATCGTGGACAGCGCATAGACCAGATAGCGCTGCGACAGCGCGGAATCGAACGGCGCGTCAACAATCGCGTCAAACGGATCGGGTTCGGTCGTATCGGTAACCATGGCCATCCTGCCCTAGCAGGCCAAAAATCCGCCCGCCAAGGGTTAGCGGCGCTGCATATCCCGGCTTTCCCCCGGAATTCTGACTTCCAGCCCATCCAGCGCTTCGCTGAGAACGATCTGACACGCCAACCGGCTGGTGCGCGATACCCCGGCGGCCAGATCGAGCATGTCTTCTTCGTCATCGCTGGCCGGGGGGAGTTTGCCAAACCAGTTCGCCGCCACGATCACGTGGCAGGTAGAACAGGCCATCTGCCCTTCGCACGTCCCTTCCAGCGGCAGATCGGCGTGCTGGCCTACGCTGAGCAAGCTATCGCCCACTCCGCCTTCGGCCGTAATCGTTTCGCCCTGCGCCGTAATGAACGTGACTTTGACCATCAGCACTCCTGCTCCCGCGCCGCGGCATCCAGTGCCCGGCACGCCGCAACCAGTTCGTCCCTATCGGTATAGCGCCCGAAACCCAAGCGAATCGAACTTTTCGCCTGCGCCGGGGCAAGCCCCAGGGCCGACAGCACGTGGCTGGGCCGGCCCGATCCGCTGGCGCAGGCCGATCCGGCAGAAAACATGATCTGGCGCTGCTCGCTCATCAAGCGGGCCACATCCAGCCCGTCCAGCCGCAGGTTCAGATTGCCACGCCAGCGCTGCTCAGCGCTGCCATTCAGCGTCCAGCGGGCCAGCACCGCGCGCGCGGCATCCCACAACTGGCTGACGTGCGCGGCATCTTCCACCATCCGGGCCGCTGCCAGCGCCGCCGCTGCGCCAAACCCGGCGCAGAGCGCCGGTGAAAGGGTGCCGGAACGCAGCCCCGCTTCCTGCCCACCGCCATGGATCAGCGGGCGCAGCGCCACCCCATCGCGCACCCACAGCGCGCCGATCCCCTTCGGCCCGTACAGCTTGTGCGCGGACACTGCGATCAGATCGGCATCGACCGGCGGTGCCAGTTTCCCGGCCCCCTGCACCGCATCGCACAGCATCAGCGCGCCCGCTGCGCGCGCCCGGGCGGCCAGCTGCGCAACCGGTTGGATCGTCCCGATTTCGTTATTCACCTGCATCACCGCCACCAGATCGACCTGCGGCGGCAACGCAACATCGGGATCAAGCAGCCCAGCCGCGTCAACCGGCAATTCGTGCAACTGACCGCACGCCCGCGCAGTATCCAGCACCGCGGCGTGCTCGATCGCCGAAGCCGCCACAACGCGCGCACCGCTACCCTGAATTGCCAGATTGATCGCTTCGGTGGCGCTGCCGGTGAACACCACCCGCCCGCCCGGCGGCAACAACGCAGCAACCTGATCGCGCGCCACTTCTACCGCCGCCGCGGCCGCACGGCCCATGCGGTGCGGGCTGTGCGGGTTGGCAAAGCCATCGTCCGCCAGCCACGGCAGCATCGCCGCCCGTGCTTCGGGGGCCAGCGGCGTGGTCGCCTGATAATCGAGGTAAATCATGCCGCGATCGCGCGCCATGCAGCGATAAACTGATCGATCTCTGCCCCGGTCGTCTCGCGGCCGATGCTGACGCGGATGACCTCGTTCGCGCTGGCGATCCCCATCGCCTCAAGCACGTGGCTGGTGCGCAGCGAACCCGATGAACAGGCACTGCCAGCGGACACTGCGATCCCTTGGCCATCGAACCGGATCAGCTGCGCATTGGCCGATTTGCCGGGCATCCGATAGGCACCGATGGTGGGCGAGCGAGGCGCATCGGCTGCCACCACATCGCCGCCCGCCGCCACGATGGCCTGATCCAATCTGGCGCGGAGTTGCGTTGCCTGATCCAGCCATGCCCGATCCGCTTCGAGCGCGGCGACCATCGCCAGCACCCCGGGCAGGTTTTCCGTACCACCGCGATAGCCGCGCTCCTGCCCGCCAGTGGGGCGAAGCAAGCCCCAATCCCGCACCAGCAGCGCGCCAACGCCCACCGGCCCGCCAAATTTGTGCGCCGACAGCGCGATCAGATCGGCATCTGGCAGAGGCAGCTTGCCCGCCCCTTGCGCCGCATCGGCCAGCAGCACCCCGCCCGCACCGCGCACCGCGGCGGCAATGGCGGCAATCGGCTGGATCACCCCGGTTTCGTTGTTAACCTGCTGCACCGCCACCAATCCCGGCTGCGCGCAGACCGCCGGATCGACCAACCCGTGCGCATCCACCGCCAGCCGCGCGGCAGCCCCGGCGTGGCGCAGGACGGCATCATGCTCCACCGCGCTGACCGCGCTCAACGGCACCGCGCTCTGGTTAATCGCCAGCGCCAGTGCCTCGCTTGCGCCGCTGGTGAACACCACTTCCCCGGCCCAACCCAGCGCCGTTTTCAGCCGCGCACGGGCGTCTTCCAGCGCGGCGCGCGCCGCCCGGCCGGGCTTGTGCGGGCTGGACGGATTGGCCCACAGCGCAAAGCCATCCAGCAGCGCAGCGCGTGCGGCGGGCATGAGCGGCGTGGTGGCAGCATGGTCAAGATAGATCGAATCGGCGGTCATGTTCGCAAAAAGTTGCTTTTGGGACGTGCGTTTCTATATAGCGCCTGTCTCCCGATCACAGCCCCAACCGGCCCGGCATGCCGCTTTATTGCGGACGCCGCGGGTGGGGCGCCGAAAACAACAGGTGCGTATCCATGCCTTCCGTCATTTTCCCCGGCCCCGAAGGGCGTCTTGAAGGTCGTTTCCAGCCCGCCACGCGCCCCCGCGCACCGGTGGCGATGATCCTGCACCCGCACCCGCAAGCCGGCGGCACGATGAACGACCGGATCACGCAGGCGATGTACAAAACCTTCGTGAACCGCGGCTTCGCCACGCTGCGCTTCAACTTCCGCGGGGTTGGCCGCAGCCAGGGCAGCTTTGACAACGGGATCGGCGAACTGTCCGATGCCGCAGCCGCGCTCGATTGGGTCCAGTCGATCCACCCCGAAGCCAGCACCACGTGGATCGCGGGCTATTCGTTCGGCGCGCTGATCGGCATGCAACTGCTGATGCGCCGCCCGGAAATCCGCGGGTTCATCTCGGTCGC
>JBDKLL010000102.1:0-3896 GCA_039795595.1 Pseudomonadota bacterium | reverse complement strand
CTCGCTGTTCAAGGAATACATTCATGCGCAAGATCGTTCTCGCTGCTGCCGCTGCCGGCGCCGCTCTCGCTCTGTCGGCCTGCGGCCAGAAGGCTGAAGAAGCTGCTGCCACCGACGCCGCTACCGAAGCTGCTACCGACGCCGCCACCGACGCCGCTGCTGACGCTGCTGCTCCGGCCGCTACCGACGCTGCTGCGACCGCGACCGACGCCGCTGCTGCCGACGCTGCTGCTGCTGCTGCCGAAAAGAAGATGTAATCTTCGCCACACGGCAAATGAATTGGGGCGCGAAGGCATGGCCTTCGCGCCTCTTTTCATATCTGCAACCCTGAACCACGCCGCACCGGCACGCCTCAGCCCAAGGCACCCCAGCCCGCACAACAATCGCCAGCCCGCCCTTGCGTCGCTTTAATCGCCCGATTAAACGAGTCGGCAAGATCTGGATACTTTCCAGACGGGAGAGCGCCGGCGTGAACAATCTGCAGTCCAACTTTCCGTCTGCCCCGCGCTGCATGGGTGCTGCGCGATGAGCGCCGTGCCGCTGGAACAGGGGCTGGCCCACGCCCTTGCGCGGATCGGGTTGCCGGCCCCCACCGGGCTGGAACGCCTGTCAGGCGGCGCCAATATGGAAAGCTGGCGCTTTTCCGCGGGCCATGCGGTTTGCATCCTGCGCCGTTCACCGGCTGGTGGGCAGATGATCGGCGGGCGCTCGATCACCTATCACACCGAAGCCGAACTGATCCGCGCCGCCTGCGCCGCCGGGGTAATGGCCCCCGAAGTGCTGGTGGAACTGGAAGAAGCCGATGGGATCGGCGCCGGCTTCATCATGACCGCAATCCCCGGCACACCTGATCCGGCCGTGATCCTCGGGTTTGACAACCCCGCCGACCTGATCGCCGACATTGGCCGCGAAATGGCCGCAACCCACCGTGCAGACGTGGCGGGCCTTGCTGAACTGCCAGTGATGGAAACCCGCGAAGCGCTGCGCCAGATGCGCGAGCGCTATGTTAGTTATGGCGGCGATCGTCCGATCCTGTCGCTGGCGCTGCGCTGGCTGGAAGCCAACGTGCCCCCCGCCGTGCCGCCGCGACTGGTCCACGGCGATTTCCGCATGGGCAACCTGCTGGTCGGCACCGAAGGCGCAGCCAAGGGCCGGTTGACCGGGGTGCTCGATTGGGAACTGGCCCACCTGGGCGATCCGCACGAAGACCTCGCCTATGGCTGCATGACCGTGTGGGCTTTTTCCCGGCCCGATCGCCCGGCATTCGGGCTATCCTCGGTCGAGGCGCTGGCTACCGCTTATACCGCGGCCGGCGGCGAAGCGTTCGATCCCGTGCGGTTCCGGTTCTGGCTGGTCTATCGCACCTTCTGGTGGGCGCTGGGCTGCCTGCAGATGGGCAACACGTGGCGCAGCGGGCTGGATCGCTCGCTCGAACGCGTGGTCGTGGCGCATCGCACCGCAGAACAGGAACTCGATCTGCTGCTGCTGCTCGAAGATCTGGCCCCGGCGGCTGAACGCGCCCGTCCGCTGCCTGCCGCCGTCGAACCATTGCAGCCCGGCATGGGCGAACCCAATGGCGCCGAAGTGCTGACCGCAGTTGCCGAATGGCTGAATGCGGATATCAAACCGCTGGTCAGCGGACGCGACAAGTTCATGCTGGCGGTGGCGCGCAATGCGCTTGGCATCGTTGCGCGCGAAATCGAACAGCGTCCGGTGGCAACCGATGCCGCGCTGGCGGCCGATTTGATTTCGGGCAAGGCGGATCTTGCCACGCCGGGCATGCTGGCACGGTTGCGGCGCATGGCGCTCGACAAGCTGGCTGCCGACATGCCGAAATATCCCGCGCTGCAATTGGCGCGCGGCCGTTGGGAAGGGAACTGATATGGATTTCTCACTGCCCCAGGACCTCGTCGATTATCTCGCCGAGCTGGACGATTTCATCGCCAAGGAAATCAAGCCGCTTGAGGAGCAGGACGACAATATCCGCTTCTTCGACCACCGCCGCGAATATGCCCGCACCGATTTCGAAAACCAGGGATTGCCCCGGCACGAATGGGAAGAATTGCTCCGCGAAGCCAGCCTTCGCGCCGACAAGGCCGGGCACTGGCGGTTTTCCGCGCCGAAGAAGTATGGCGGCAAGGATGGTTCGAACCTCTGGATGGCCGTGATCCGCGATCACTTCACCCAGTTGGGGCTGGGCCTGCACAACGATTTGCAAAACGAACATTCGATCGTCGGCAACTTCCCGTTCGTGAACATGTTCGAACACTTCGGAACCGAAGAACAGCAGCGTGAATTCATCACCGGCGGGTTCGAACGCGAACGCCGCGTCGCCTTCGGGTTGACCGAACCGCACCATGGTTCGGACGCCACCCACATGGAAACCCGCGCGGTCCGCGAAACCCGCGATGGCGTGCCCGGCTGGCGGATCGATGGCGAAAAGATGTGGATCACCGGGATGCACGTCGCCACGCACTGCGCCGCGTTCTGCCGCACCTCCGGCCAAGACGGCGATGCCAAGGGGATCACCTGCCTGCTGGTCCCCGCCGGCACCCCGGGGATGATCGTCGACGAATACATGTGGACGTTCAACATGCCGACTGACCACCCCCGGATGCATTTCGAAAACTGCTGGGTGCCGGAAAGCGCAGTGCTCGGCCCGGTCGATGGCGGGTTGGCGATCGCACAAAGCTTCGTCCACCAGAACCGCATCCGGCAGGCCGCCAGTTCGCTGGGCGCGGCAACCTATTGCATCGAGGAATCGGTACAATACGCCCGCGAACGCAAGCCATTCGGCGAAGAACTGGCCAAGAACCAGGCAATCCAGTTCCCGCTGGTAGAACTGGCCACCCAGTGCGAAATGCTGCGTTCGATGATCTACAAGACCGCGTGGGAAATGGATCAGATGGAACACAAGGAAATCGAGCACAAACTCTCGGACAAGATTTCCATGTGCAACTACTGGGCCAACCGGCTGGTCTGCCAGGCCGCCGATCGGGCAATGCAAGTCCATGGCGGGATCGGCTATTCGCGGCACAAGCCGTTCGAACACATCTATCGCCACCACCGCCGCTATCGGATCACCGAAGGGGCAGAAGAAATCCAGATGCGCAAAGTGGCCGCCTATCTGTTCGGCTATCTGGGGCCGCGCCGCGCGCGCTACAAGAAATAACCCCGATCAACCGCCCCGTATGGCCTGACCCGATCAGGCGATGCGGGGCAGGTTAGCGCCAGCGCGGGCACCGCTCAACGGATGCGGCCCGCCGTGATGCAATGCGATGCCGGTCAGCATGCTGTCGGCAATCATGCGGGCCTTTTCGCCCACCACGGTGCGGGCTTCGGGCGTGCCGCCAAGTTCGTTCAACGTCGCGTAAAACAGCTCAAGCCAGCGCGCAAAATGGGCCTCGTCCAAATCGGGGATCGCGGTGTGCAGCCGCATCGGATTGCCCGAATATTCCCCGCTGTTGAGCAGAATCGTCCGCCAAAACATCTTCATCCGCGCCAGATGCGGCCCCCAATCGGCAATCCGCGCGGCAAAGATCGGACCGATCAGCGCATCATCCCGCACCCGCGCATAGAACGCCTCAACCAAGGCATCGACATAGCCCGGATCGATCCCGATCTGCGCGGCCTCGTCCTGCTTGCGCGCCCGGGCGACCAGCGCATGGGCATGGCCCTGCTTACGCAGCGGCTGCGGTTGATCGGAATGGGTCATGCTGCCAATGTAGGAAGCCGAGCCGGCCACACAACGCCAGATGCGGCCAGTTGTGCGTTAGGCCTTAGCGCGAAGCGGTGCGGCGCACGCTGGCGCTGTCGGTCTGGTACCCATCAAAGATCGCGCGGGCGATCGTGGCGATCCGGCTATCGCGATTGGCCCGGCCACCCTGCCCGGTGAC
>JBDKLL010000101.1:0-2851 GCA_039795595.1 Pseudomonadota bacterium | reverse complement strand
TCAGTTCTTCAACGAACTGCGTGGTGCGGAACCCGGCTTCTTCGAAGTGGCGGCAGAATTCCAGCGTGTTCTTGCACTGGTCGGTCGGTTCGCCGTTTTCGAACAGGGCGTTGCCTTCTTCAAATTCGCCCAGCAACTCGCTGGTCGGATCGAAGCACAGCGAAAGTTCTTCGGTGTCCGGGGTCAGCTTGGCCAGCATGTAGGGATAGCGGCGGGCATAAGCCGGGACATAGACCGGCTGGGTCAGCTTGCCGTCATCATCGAAGAAGGTGTTAACGCCTTCGTTCAGGCCCATCAGCGCAAGAGGAACCGGCTCATCCGCAACCGAGAATACGATCGGATAATGGCGCGAAGCATGGATGAATTCTTCGGCGGTCAGCGGGATCGCGTGCTGGCCTACCAGCCACTTGGCGTTTTCGGTGATGCGGCTGTGCCAAGTCGCGTGGTCGCGGCTGTTGAGCGGGACGATGTCCTGATAGAACAGGGGCAGGTTGGCGGCTTGCGGGGCGCTGGCCATGGGAAAGACTTCTCCGGAAAAATACTTGGCTTATTCCTTGGGTGCGGCAGCAGCGCCAAACCCGGCACGAATGCGCGCCTTTACGGCCTTGGTGCAGCCGGCGCAAGCGGTAGGAGCTTGCCGGGATTGAGCAATCCCCGGGGATCTAGTGCGGCTTTGATTTGCTGCAGCAGCGACAGGGCCACCGGATCGCCCAATCGCTCCAGTTCGCTAACCTTGAGCTGGCCGATCCCGTGTTCGGCACTGATCGATCCACCCCACTGTGCCACCAGATCATGGACCCGCCGGCTGATCGCCTTGCCATCGCTGGCTTCCCAACTGGCCCGTTCGGCTCCGGGCGGGGCGATCACGTGAAAGTGGATGTTGCCATCGCCCAGATGGCCGAACCCAAGCGCGTGGACGCCGGGGAAAGCAGCTTCGATGGTCGGCACCGCCAGATCGAGGAAATCCGGCATCGCAGCCACCGGCACCGAGATGTCATGCTGCACCGCCGGCCCTTTGGCGCGCTCGGCCGGGGCCACGGATTCGCGCAGCAGCCAGAAGGCTTCGGCCTGCGTTTCGTTGGCGGCGATCACGGCATCGCTGGCAAGGCCGGCTTCAAGCGCGGCGGCGAGGGCGGTTTCGGCAGCATCGCGCAACCCTGCGGCGCTGGTGGCATCCGCCACCACTTCGATCAGCGCGTGCCATGGGTGCGGCTCGGCCAGCGGGGCGCGGGTATCGGGCACATGGGCAAGCACGGCGTCGAGGCTCGACTGGGGCAAAACCTCGAACCCTTCCAGCGCAGATCCCAGCGCAGCATCGCACCGCAGCAGCAATTGCCGTGCCGCCTGAATGCTGGGTACGCCGGCCCAGATCACCACGCGTTCGGCAATCTGGGGCACCAGCCGCAGGGTTGCCGCGGTGACGATGCCCAGTGTGCCTTCGCTGCCAATGAACAATTGCTTGAGATCGAACCCGCGGTTGTCCTTTTTCAGCGGGGTAAGGGCGGAATAGACCCGCCCATCGGGCAGCACGGCTTCCAGTCCCAGCACCAGCGCTCGCATCGATCCATGGCGCAGCACCTGCGTGCCGCCGGCATTGGTGGCAATCAATCCGCCCACCGTGGCCGAACCCTTGCCGCCAAGCGATAGGGGAAGCCGCAGTCCTTCGGTTTCGGCGGCTTCGTGAAGCGTCTGCAGCACCACCCCGGCTTCGCAGGTGGCGGTCAGCGTGGCAGGGTCGATCGCGCGGATTGCGTTCATCCGCCGCAACGATAGCAGTAACGCGGTGCCGCTGTTGTCGGGCGTAGCCCCGCCGGACATCCCGCTGTTGCCACCTTGCGGAACGATCGGCACGCCATGCTGCTGGCACAGCGCAACCAGCGCAGCCAGCTCTGCGGTTGATGCGGGTGAGGCAAGCGCCACTGCCGTACCCGTAAAGCGGCCGCGCCAGTCGGTCAGCCACGGGGTGATCAGGTCTGGATCGCGGGTCAGTCCGCGGGGGCCGAGCAGGTTTGCGGCCGCGTCAAGAAATGCGGGGTCAGGTAATATAGGGGTAGAGCTTGCCATGCCAATGCTATGGCACAGCCGCAGCTATCCGGACTAGTCCCGGCTTGAATCCCTGCACCAGCAGGTTAAGCGGTGGTTCAACACCGGGGGTTAATTCCACAGGCAATGAATCCTGTCGCCGCCTTGCTTGCGCCGTTTCTGCTGCTGTTTCCCACTTTGCTTGATGCACCGTGGGCCGATGGCTATCGCCCGGCGACCGCCGCGCAAGTGCGGATCGAGCAGCACATGACGATTCGGATCGGTCCGCGGGCTGCACCGTTATCGATTCCGCCGGCGTTGTTCGAAGATGATTCTGATGATCGGGATGCGCGCTTTGTGGAGCGCAAGTTTGGCAAATGTGTGCCGATTGCGGGAATCCTGGGGGTGCAACCGGCCCCGGGCAACCGGCTGTTGCTGATCATGCGTGATCAGCGACTGCTGACCGCGTCGCTCAAAAAAGGGTGCAACAGCCGCGATTTCTATTCCGGTTTCATCGTTGCCAAGAACGGCGACGGGATGATCTGTAGTGGGCGCGATCAACTTTTGTCGCGCAGTGGCAGCAATTGTCAGGTCGGCACCTTTCGCCAACTGGTCGATCAGGACGACTAGCAAATACGCCCGATTTCTTGACTTTCAGGGTGGGTTGCGCGTAGGGCGCGGCTATCTGTGCAATCAGCGTTATCTGCTGTCTGCGCGCCGTTTTTCCGGAATAGTCGAAGCCTATGAAATTTGCCGATCTCGGCCTGTCAGATGAATTGGTCCAGGCGGTTACCGCCAAGGGGTATGACACGCCCACGCCGATCCAGGC
>JBDKLL010000100.1:0-13511 GCA_039795595.1 Pseudomonadota bacterium | reverse complement strand
GCGCCAGCAGGGCCGCGGTGGCCAGACCGATGCCGTCGCTGCCGCCGGTAACGATGGCAACTTGTCCGTTAAGATCGTGGCGCATGGGTTCTCCCGATTGCTGTTTGCACTAATGCCGCGTTTGACGGCTGGAATCGAAACGCAATTGACGTAACGATGGGGTTTCTGTCAACTTAATGCGTAATTCATAATTCCATAAATTACGAATCTTTGTGATGATGAGGCGAAATGGGCGATCTTTCCGGCAAAGTGGCACTGGTAACCGGCGCAGGGCAAGGCGTGGGGCAGGGTATTGCACTGGCGCTTGCCGCGGGCGGCGCGGCAGTGGCGGTGACGGGCCGGACGCTGACCAAGCTTGAGGCGACGTGCGCGCTGATCACTGAGCGCGGTGGAACGGCGCTGCCCATTGCCGGGAACGTGAAGGATCCAGCCAGCCTTGCCGCGATGGTCGACCAGACCGTGGCGGGGCTGGGTGGGCTCGATATCCTGATCAACAATGCGCAGGAAGTTCCCAACGGCAAGTTACTCGACGTGAGTGATGAAGCGTTTCTGGCCGGGTTCGAATCTGGCCCGCTGGCTACGTTTCGGCTGATGAAGTTGGCGCACCCGCACATGGTGGCGCGGGGCGGCGGGGTGATCGTCAACCTGGCTTCGTCTGCCGGGATCCGCTGGGACATGAGCGGGTATGGCGCTTATGCTGCGGTTAAGCAGGCGGTGCGCGCGCTGACCCGCGCCGGGGCCGCGGAATGGGGGCGTGCGGGCATTCGCGTGCTGACGATCGCGCCCCATGCTGAAAGTCCGGGCCTGAAATGGTGGATCGCCAATAATCCTGAAGAGGCTGAAGCCTTTTTCCGGACAATCCCGCTCGGCCGGATCGGGCAATTGGAAGAAGACATCGGCCGTGCCGTGGCGGCGCTGTGTGGGCCAGATATGGGCTACCTAACCGGGGCAACGATCCCGCTGGATGGCGGGCAAGCCAACTTCGATTGAGGCGACATTCATGGAAAAGGTCATCTGCCTGCTGTGGCGCGATCCCGCCGAAGACCGTGGGGATTTCAACACCCGGATCCTACGCGATCTGCCGGGGGCGTTAACGGCTGAAGGCGTTGCGGCGCTGCGGATCAATCTTGAGGATGCGATTGCGGCGCGCGGGCCGCATTTGCGCCAAACGCGCGGCGAAGTGCAGCACGATGCCGTGGTGCAGTTCTGGTTGCCTTCGGCGCATAGTAGTTTTCGGGGCAGGATTGATGCGGCGCTGGGGGCGGCCGCGGTCCGGTGGGCGGGCTGGGTGGTGGCGGAATCCACGGTCATTGCCAATCGGGCGCATCCGGCCGCGCCGGGGCAGCGCACCGCCGGTTGGGCGCAGATGGCGTTCCTGACGGTTCCGGACGGCATGATCCATGCTGATTGGCTGGCGCGCTGGCAGGGCGATCACACCCAGGTGGCGATCGAAACGCAGGCCAACTTTGAATATGTCCAGAACCTCGTGGTGCGGGCTTTGACCCCAGATGCGCCCCCGTATGCCGCGATTGTTGAGGAATGCTTTCCCGAAGCGGCGTTGACGGATCCTGCGGTGTTTTTCGATGCGGTTGGCGATCCAGCCAAACTCAAGGCGAATATCGACCGGATGATGGAAAGCTGCGGGTGGTTCATCACGCCGGGAACTATCGACGTAATTCCAACCGGTCAGTACACCTTTTGAATGATCGCGCATGGTTTGATCGCTGCGTGATTGCGCGATAGGCGGATGCGCGGTTGCTTGCATCAATGAATGCGTAGATGATTGGTGTTTGTAATTCGCAAAACATCGATTATCGTGAAGTCCAATGCACTAATGCGTCGAATCGATGGAGAGAAAGCTGTGGCAGCAAAGGTCGCGCTCGTAACGGGGGCAAGCAGGGGTGCGGGGCGCGGGATTGCCCGCGGCTTTGGCGAACTGGGTTACACCGTTTACGTGACTGGCCGCACGATTGCGCCGGGCGATGCCAAAGGGTGGGACGGATCGGTCTTGCCCGGCACTGTCGCGGAAACTGCTGCCGAAGTTACTGCGGCTGGCGGCACCGGTATCGCCGTGATGTGCGACCACGCCGATGATGCGCAAGTTGCCGCGCTGTTTGCCCGGATCGAACAGGAACAGGGCCGGCTGGACGTGCTGGTGAACAACGCCACCTATATTCACCACCAGTTGATCGAAAAGAAGCCGTTCTGGGAAAAGGAATTGGCGGCGGCGAACATTCTCGATGTCGGGTTGCGGTCGGCTTATGTGGCCAGCTGGCACGCTGCGCAACTGATGGTCAAGCAGGGCCATGGGGCGATCGCGTTCGGTTCGTCGTTCGGCGGTTCGTGCTATATGCACGGTCCGGCTTATGGCGCGCAGAAAGCCGGGATCGACAAGTTCGCCCACGATATGGAGCATGACTTGCGCGGCACCGGGGTGATTGCGGTGTCGATCTGGATGGGGCCGCTGGTTACCGAACGTTCGCTGATCGCCCGCGAAACCAACCCGGAACAATACGAAGGGTTTATCGAAACCGCCGAAAATCCGGAATTCACGGCGCACATCATCGATGCGATCGATCGTGCGCCCAATCGTGATGAGCTTTCAGGACAGACGCTGATCGGTGCTGAAATCGCAGCCCAGCTTGGCATTACTGATCGCGGCAACGTGCGCCCATCGTATCGCGAAATGCTGGGCAGCCCCAGCCCGAAGAACCCGGCCGCGGTTTACTGACATGGCCAGCCAGTATCATCTTGCTGATTTGTTCGAAACCGTCGCGGCCACGGTGCCCGACCGGGTGGCGATCATTTCGGATTCCCGCACTGATACTTATGCTGAGTTGAACCAGCGTGCCGAAGGGTTGGCTGCGGGGTTGGCAGCGCACGGGATTGGCCGCGGAGACAGCGTTGGGCTGTACCTGATGAACGGCGCTGAACACGTTGAGGCGCTGATCGCGATCTTCAAGCTGGGAGCCGTGCCGTTCAACGTGAACTATCGCTACCGCGCGGAAGAACTGCGCTACTTGTTCGATAATGCCCAGGCGAAGGCGATTTTCCACGGGGCCGAATTCAGCGACATCGTCCGCACGCTGCGGCCCGATTTGCCGGGGCTGAAGCTGGCCGTGGCGGTGCGCGATGGCAGCGATGGCGATACGGCAGGGTCGCTGGCCTATGAAGAGCTGGTCGCCACTGTGCCGGCCGGGCCATACCCGCGCGGCGAAGACGATATCATCCTGACGTACACCGGTGGCACCACTGGCATGCCCAAGGGCGTGATGTGGCCGCACAAGGCCTATATTTTTGCGTGCGCCGGCGGGGCGGGCTATTTCAATCCGCTTGGCCCGCTTGATCGCCCCGAAGGCATCGCCGAACGTGCCGCGCAAGGGTATCCGCTGCGGATGTTCCCATTGGCTCCGCTGATGCATGCCGCGGCGATCTGGGCAACATGGTCGGGCCTGCTCAATGGATTGACCATCGTGCTGGATGAAGCGCGCAGTTATGATCCGGTGGCGGTGCTCGACAAGGTTGAGCGGCTTGGGGTTAACATCGTGCAGATCGTGGGCGATGCGATGGCAATCCCGATCCGTGATGCGCTGAATGCAAACCCCGGCCGTTGGAATTTGTCGGCGCTGGTCAACTTCGGTTCGGGCGGGGCGGTGTTTTCCGGCCACGTCAAGGACGATATCAGCGCGCATCTGCCCGCCAGTTGCACCGTCAGCGACGGGATGGGGTCTTCGGAAACCGGGATTTCGGGGCAGGCCGCGGCCAGTAACGATGGGGTTATGCGCCTGCCGGTTGGCGATGCGCAGCAGGTGGTGGTTGATGATCGGCTGGCCCAAGTTGGCGAAACTGGGTTGATCGCACGATCGGGGCATACTCCCGTCGGTTATTTCGGCGATCCGGTAAAAACCGCGGAAACCTTCCGCAAGATCGATGGCAAATTGTGGGCGGTTTCGGGCGATGCCGGCCGGCTGGATGCCGATGGCATGATCACGATGTTCGGGCGCGGATCGACCTGTATCAACACCGGCGGGGAAAAGGTCTTTCCCGAAGAAGTTGAAGAAGCCCTGCGCGCGCACCCGGCGGTGTTCGATGCGGTGGTAGCCGGGCAGCAGGACGATCGCTGGGGTGAACGGGTGATCGGCGTGGTTTCGGCGCGCCCTGGTGTGCCGCAGCCCGATCTGGCGGATGTTCGCGCGTTTCTGGGTGAACGGCTGGCGGGATATAAAGTGCCCAAGACGCTGGTCTGGGTTGAAGCGGTGCGGCGATCACCGGCCGGCAAACAGGATTATCGCTGGGCTAAGGAAGTGGCAGCAACCGCACAATGAACCAGATCGATCCTATCTTCGCCGCGGTTACGGCCCCCGGTACGCCGTTCGAAATAGTCGAACGCGATGGCTTGCGCCAATTCGTCAACGCTGCGCCCGATCTCAACCTGATGATCGAATCCGCGCGGCGGCATGGCGACAAGACCTTTGTGGTCGATTTTTCGTCGAGCGGAACCGAACGGCGCCTGTCGTTCGATCAGGTCTTTGCGTGGCGCGATCAATTGGTGCCGATGCTGCACATCACGCGCGGGGAGCGCGTGGCAATCTGTATGCGCAACCGCGCCGAATGGATGGTGGCCTTTCTGGCGGTGGTCAAGGCTGGCGGGGTTGCGGCCTTGCTGAACAGCCGCGGATCGCCGGCCGAACTGGTGGCGATGCTGGACGATGTAACGCCGGCGCTGGTGCTGGCCGATAGCGCGCGTGCCGGCTTGATCCGGGATGGTGGTTATACCGGCCGGATGCTTGATTTGACCAAGCCGTTCGACGCGCAGGAAATCGAACGCCGCGGGCACGACACCATGATCGATCCGGGGGTGGCGAACCCCGAAGATCCGTGCACGATCCTGTTTACATCGGGCACCACGGGCCGGGTTAAAGGCGCGGTGTTGACGCATCGCAGCCTGATTACCGGGTTGATGGCCACCCAGTTGACCGGGGTGATGGTGCTGCACAACATGGCCCGCGCCCACAATATCCCGGTTGAAACGATCTTGGCCAACCTGCCACAGGCCGCGGCGTTGCTGGTCTATCCGCTGTTCCACGTTTCGGGGTTGGGATCGGCGTTCCTGTCGCCGTTGTTCGCTGGATCGAAAGTGGTGATCATGCGGCGCTGGGATGCCGATGAAGCGATCCGGCTGATCGAACACGAACAGATCACCCAATTTTCGGCCGTGCCGACGATGCTGTGGGATATGCTGCACAAGGCCAAAACCGGCGGCAAGCTGGGTACGGCTGATATTTCTTCGCTGCGCAATGTCGCCTCGGGTGGTCAGGCTTTGCCGGTCAACCTGCTCGACGAAATTCGTGCGGCTTGCCCGCAGGCGGTGATGGGCACTGGATACGGGATGACCGAATGTTCGGGCGCGATCGCGCAAGCCGTAGGGGATGATTTCATCCGCAATCGGGCTTCGGCCGGGCGGGTGCTGCAACTAGCCGATTTGCGCACGGTGACGCCGGATGGACGAGTTACGGCGCCGGGTGAAAGCGGTGAAATCCAGGTGCGCGGCGCGATGGTGATGCAGGGCTACTGGAACCGCCCTGAAGAAACCGCTGCGGTGTTCACCGCCGATGGGTGGTTGCGGACCGGCGATGTGGGTTACGTCGATTCCGAAGGCTATGTGTTCATCGTCGACCGGGTGAAGGACATGGTCATTTCCGGCGGTGAAAACATCTATTGCGCCGAAGTCGAACGGACTTTGGGCGAAATGCCCGGCGTGGTCGAATGCGCCGCGTTTGGCATCCCCGACGAACGGTTGGGCGAATTGCTGGTGGCGGTGGTCGTCGGCACGGGTCTGAACGCGGGTGCGGTGCAGGACTGGGTTGGCGAACGGCTGGCCCGGTACAAGGCGCCGGGCCGGGTGGTGATCGTAACCGAACCCTTGCCGCGCAACGACGTCGGTAAAATCAACAAGGTCGTGCTGCGCGCGGCTTGGCCAAAGTTATCCGGAGACAACTGACATGGGTATGCCCAAGGACATCAAGATCATCGACTGCATGCTGGGGATCCCGGATGCGGAAGACCGTGCGGAATGGTTCGCCCCGTTCCGTCCGCTGATCAAGGATGCGCAAACTCTGCAGCAGTTCGCGATGCCGGCCCAGTACATGTTCAAGGACATTCCCCAAACCGGCCAGCAAGACGATTACATCAAGTGGACCGTCGAACAGATGGACAAGCACAACGTCGACAAGGCGTTGGTTGGCTGGAACGAGAACGAAACGTCGTATCGCGCCAAGGAATTGTATGGCGACCGGTTTTTCTTTGATCTGCCGTGTGATCCGAACAAGGGCATGGAGGAAGTGCGCCGGATCAAGCGGATCCACGCCGAAGTGGGGCTATCCGCGCTCAGCGTGTTTCCGTCCGGCACGCTGCCGCAAGTGGCGATCAACCACAAATATATGTTCCCGCTCTATGCCTGCGCGGTTGAACTGGACATTCCGATCCTGCTCAACGTGGGCATCCCCGGCCCCCGCATCCCGATGGAAACCCAGAAGGTTGAACACCTCGATGAAGTCTGCTGGTTCTTCCCTGATCTGAAGATCGTGATGCGCCATGGTGCCGAACCGTGGGAGGCGCTGGCGGTGAAGCTGATGCTGAAGTGGCCGAACCTGTATTATTCGACCAGCGCCTTTGCGCCCAAGCACTATCCCAAGGCGATCATCGATTACGCCAACACCCGCGGCGCGGACAAGGTGATCTACGCCGGTTACTTCCCGATGGGGCTAAGCCTCGACCGGATTATGAGCGACATGGAAAACGTGCCGTTCAAGGATGAAGTCTGGCCCAAGTTCTTGCGCGAAAACGCTGCGCGGCTGTTCAAGCTTTAAGTTACCCGAACATAACAATTTCCGAAATTCGCGGAGAATATCATGACGAATGCCCCCTCCGACGCCCGCACTGCCCCTGTTGCGGTTTGGCAGGTGCTTGAAAACCTGAAAGGTCAGGACCTGATTGATTGGCGGCTTGCGCCGGTATCGGGCCGTGCCTCGGTCGAAGAGCGCAACATGGATATCGGGTTCCCGTTCGGCTGGTATCCGATCGAACTGTCGACCAGCATCGCCGTGGGCGAGGTGAAGCCGCTGCGCTATTTCGCGCGCGACCTTGCGATGTGGCGCGGCGAAGATGGGCAGGTGCGGATCATGGATGCTTATTGCAAGCATCTGGGCGCACACATGGGCCATGGCGGCAAGGTGCACGGCAACCTGCTGGAATGCCCGTTCCATGCGTGGCGTTATGATGGGCAGGAAGGTGCGGTCAAGGAGGTGCCTTATGCCAAGGCGATCCCGCCGCAAGTCAAACGCCGCTGCACCCGCACCTATCAGGTAACCGAAGCCAATCGCTGGATCTGGATGTGGTATCACCCTGAAGGGGTGGAGCCGCTGTGGGAAGTCGTGCGCCTGCCCGAATGTTCGGATCCGGAGTGGACCGATTTCGAAGTCCACGAATGGAATGTCTGGGGCAATATCCAGAACATGGCCGAAAACGGCGTCGATGTGGCGCACTTCCGGTACATCCATGGTACGGCCAACGTGCCGCTGGGCGAACTGCGCTGGGGTGAATGGGGTCGCGGGGCCGATGTCAGTGCCAAGATGGGCACCCCATGGGGCGAAGTTGATGGCCTGATCAGCTATGACACGATGGGGCCGGGGCAAAGCTGGACCCGCTTCACCGGGATTTCCGAAACCCTGCTGATGGCCTGCATTACCCCGGTCGAACTGGACCATTGCCACACCCGGTTCTGCTTTGCGCAGCCCAAGGCTCAGGCTGAAGGCGAACGCGCCGGGGTGGCGCGCGCGATCATCCGTGACATCTGCAAGCAGTATGATCAGGACAAGGTGGTCTGGGATCGGCAAAAATTCGAACCCAATCCGATCATCTGTGATGGCGATGGGCCGATCCCGCAGTTCCGCAAGTTCTATTCGCGCTATTACACGCAGCCCCAAGGGTAAGCGGGATGGCATCACGGCGCGAAGTGGTTGCAGGCGGGCTGGCCGCCACGGCCGTGGGCCTGGCGGCCCGGGCGCAGGCGGCGCGGCCGGTAGGCAGTAGCGGGGCAGACTTGATGACCAGTCAGGATGCGCTGGGTCTGGCAGACCTTGTGCGGCGGCGGCAGGTATCGCCGACTGAACTGCTCGACGCCGCGATCGCCAAGGCGGAAGCGCTTAACCCGCGCTTCAACTTTATCGCGCAACGCCATTATGACTATGCCCGCGCGGCGATCGCCAAGGGGCTGCCGCAAGGGCCATTTACCGGCGTGCCGTGGCTGCTCAAGGATCTGAATACCAATATCGCCGGCGAACTGACCGAAGGCGGCAGCCGGTTCTACAAGGGCTATCGGCCCACGGTAACTTCGGAACTGGTCCGGCGGATCGAGCGGGCGGGGTTTGTGGTGTTCGGCAAGACCACCACGCCCGAACTGGGACTGACCGGGACGACCGAAAACAAGCTGACCGGGGATACCCGCAACCCGTGGAATCCTGAACACATCGCCGGGGGGTCTTCCGGCGGAGCAGCGGCGGCGGTGGCGGCGGGCGTGTTGCCCGCGGCGCATGCCACTGATGGTGGTGGTTCGATCCGGATCCCGGCATCTTGCTGTGGGCTGTTCGGGCTGAAGCCGAGCCGCGGCCGCATCCCGATGGGGCCGCTGCGCACCGAAGGGTGGGGCGGTTTATCATCGCACCACGCGGTCAGTTGGAGCGTGCGCGATAACGCGGCGATCATGGATGCCACCCACGGGGTTGAACCGGGTTCGCGCTATGGCGTGCAGGCCCCGGCAGAAGGGTTCCTGGCCCAAGTTGGTAAGCATCCGGGGCGTTTGCGTATTGCGCTGATGCTGGATTCGCCGGCGGGCAGCCCGATCGATCCCGAATGCCGGGCCGCAGCGCAGGCCGCGGCGGCGCTGTGCGAACGTCTGGGCCATCACGTTGAAATCGCACAGCCCAAATGGGATGTCGGCGCGGTTGGTATGGCGGCGTTCGTGCTGATCGCGGCATCGATCGCGGCGGACATCACCGATCGCGCCAAGCTGACCAGGATCGTGCCGGGGCCAGACGTGCTGGAACCGATCTCGCTTGGCTTTGTCGAATTCGGCAAACACACCAGCGGGATGGATTTTGCCCGCGCCAACAACACGCTGCAGCAATTGGCCGCCAACGTGGCGCAGTTCATGCAGGACTATGATCTGATCCTAGCGCCAACTTTGGCCGCCCCGCCGCTGAAGCTGGGGCGGATCAACCTGACGCCGGATTGCGATTTCCAGCAGTGGGGCCAACGCGCTGCGGTGTTTTCGCCCTTTACCCAGATGGCCAATCTGACCGGCCAGCCCAGTATGTCGGTGCCGCTGGCGCAATCGGCTGCGGGCCTGCCGATTGGGGTGATGTTCACCGCGCGGTTTGGCGATGAAGCCACGCTTTATCGGTTGGCGGCGCAACTGGAGCGGGCTGCGCCATGGTTCGGCCGGCGTCCGCCGGCAGTGGCTTGAATGGCGATACCGGGATAACGGGGGAGAGAACACGATGGACCCAGCAACCGTGCACGCAATCGCCGGACCAGCCGGCTTGTTGGGCCTGATCGGGTTGGCCGGCCTCGCGGGGATCCGCAACCCTTGCGACAAGACCCGCGCCGGCGCTGCGGTGCGGTTGCTTGCTCTGCTGGGCTTTGGCGGCTTGGCAGGTTTCTGGATCGATGGAGCAGGCGCTATGGGTGCTGCGGGCGCACTGGGCCTGTGGAACCACCAAAATCCGAAGTTGGCGTTCTGGGGCAAGTTGGGCTGGGCGTGGCCGGTGGGTGCCGTGTTCCTGGGGTTGCACTTTTCCGGCTAGGGGGGGCTGCCGGGCTACTCAATCCCCCAGATCGGGCGTCCACGCCACGCCATTGATATGCGCCCCGCCATCGACGAACAGGGTGTTCCCGGTAACATAGCGGGCATCGTCGCTGGCCAGAAACAGCGCAGCGCCGCCGATATCGGCTTCGGGATCGCCCATCCGCCCCATCGGGTTGGCGGCTTCGATTTGTTCAATCATCCCCGGTTGCTGGGCCATGATCCGCCGCGCCGAAGCTGAAAGCGCCGCCGGGCAGATCACGTTGCAGCAGATGCCATAACGCGCCCATTCGCGCGCCGCGGTGCGGGTCAGCGCGCGCAGGGCTTCCTTGGCAAGGTTGTAATCGGCGCTGCCCATGTGGGCGTTTACCCCGTTGAGCGACGCCATGTTGATGATCCGGCCCCAGCCTTGTGCGCGCATGTGGGGGAAAGCGGCTGTCATGGTCCAGTGCGCGGCATAAGGCCCCATTCGCAGCGCGGTGTCGATTTGCGCATCGGTCTTGTGTTCAAACCGGGCCACCCCGCTGCCGCGCCACGCGTTGTTGACCAGAATGTCGATCGGCCCGGCGGCCTGCATCAGCGCGGTAACGCTGGCCTTGTCGGTTACGTCAACCGGCAGGAAGCGCGCCGTGCCACCTGCCGCCGTAATTTCAGCGGTGCAAGCCGTGCCGCTTGCAGCGTCATATTCAGCGATGATTACGGCCGCACCTTCGGCGGCGAACCGCATGGCCACGCCTTTGCCGATCCCATCTCCGGATCCTGTAATCAGCGCGGTTTTGCCAGCCAGCCTGTCCGCCATGGCCATTCTCCTCTACAGTGCAGCCCATAATGGGTTCATTGCGCAAAGAGTAAAGATTAAATTGGTTTTGACAGTTGTTTGCGTATAAAATACCCGCATATGCAACGCAAAGATTGAACGGAGATGGTGATGCGCGGATTGCAGGGCAAAGTGGGCGTGGTGGCTGGCGGTGGTCGCGGGATCGGCGCGGCAACGGCCCGGCGTCTGGCCGAAGAAGGTGCGGCCGTGGTGATCGGCGATATTACCGAAGCCTGGGCGCAGGAAACGGCCGAAGCGATCCGTGCGGCTGGTGGCAAGGCGATCGGGGTTCACCTTGATGGCACCAAAGCGGCATCGCAGCAGGCGATCGTTGCAGCTGCGGTCAGCGAATTCGGTGGGCTGGACTTTTACCATTCCAATCTGGCGGGCGGGACCGAAGGCGATATTGATGCGCTGAATTGCTCGGAAGAGGTGCTTGACCGTTCGTTCGCGATCAACACCAAAAGCCATATGTTCGCAACGCAAGCGGCCTTGCCGGTGATGCTGGAACGTGGCGGCGGCGCGATGATCTATACCTCATCGGGTGCGGCAACTGCGGGTAATGCGTTTCAGGTTGCCTATCCGATGACGAAGAACGCGGTCCATGCGCTGGTCCGGCACGTTGCGGCCAAGTATGGCAAAAAGGGCATCCGCGCGAACGGGATCAGCCCCGGCGTGGTGATGACCGAAGCCGTGGCCCAGCACCTGACCCCCGAATATGTCGAGGCCACGCTCAAAACCGTGCCGCACACCCGGCTTGGCAAGCCTGAAGATATCGCTGCGGCGGTGGCGTTTCTGGCATCTGACGATGGCCAGTGGGTCAACGGGCAGGTGTGGCACGTCAACGGCGGCTTGATCAAGCGCGACTGATGGTGACCCGGCCTTATACCGCGCCGCAAGAGCTGCACGATCTGGCGTTTCGCTATGGCTTGGCCGTGGACAGCCGTGATGCGGCAATGCTGGCTTCGATCTTTACGGTCGATGGCGTGATGCGAGGGTTTGGGCAGACCGAGGCGCGCTATGCCGGGGCCAGCGGTTGCGCCACCATGATTGAGCAAGTCCGGGCCAGTTTCGAGCGGACCCAGCACAATGTCTTCAACCAGACCTTCGAGCTGGACGACGATGGGACTGTGACCGGACTGACCACCGGGGTGGCCAGCCATATCCTGCCGGCGCGCGATGGGGACACGGGCTTGGTCCTGCTTGATTTTGCCATGCGGTATCACAACCGGTATGCGGTTGAGGATGGCGGTTGGAAGTTCGCCGAACGTCAGCTTGAAGTGGTTTGGGTTGAACGCCGCTCGGCCATGCCGTTCAGCGCGGCGATGCTGGGGCAGGAACTCAGCGGCTTTTGAATGGTGGATTGATTGCGACTATCCCGTGCCAAGTGTTGACGTGGCGGGAAATTGGGGGTTTTGCCACGGTATGAGCGAAGATTTTTCGATCGACGAAATCGACCGGGCAATTGTTGAGCAATTGCGGATCAACGGGCGGGCAACCAACCAGCAGATCGCCAACCGGCTTGGCCTTACTGCGGCCACTGTTTCGGCGCGCATCCGCCGCATGGAAGATGCCGATAAGTTGCGGGTTGTCGCGGTTTCCGACTTTTCGGCCCACGGCTACAATGTGTTGATGGAAGTGGCGATCGAAGTCGATGGCCGCCCGGCAGCCGAAGTGGCCGAAGAACTGGCCGCCTTTCCGGAAGTGTTCGCAGCGCACTTGGTAACCGGCCGCTATGACATCGATATGTTGGTGGTGATGCGCGATTTCGATGATCTGGCCGGGCTGTTGCTCGACAAGTTTTCGAAAGTACGCGGGATCCGCTCGATGGTTCCGGCCATTGCGGTCGATATTATTAAGTACAACTTTGACGTTGCGCCGATCGACGCCCGGGGGGATGCATGACCACGCCGCAACTGGATGACCTTGACCGGCAGTTGATCGAAGTGCTGGCTTTGGATGCTCGCGTTTCGAACCGTAAGATCGCGGCTGACCTTGGCGTGACCGAAGGTACGGTGCGCGGCCGGATCAAGCGGTTGCAACAAGAAGGGCTGATTTCGTTCACCGCGATCACCAGCTTTGGCCTTGCCGATTCGGCCCGGATGGCCCTGATCGGTGTACAGGCTGATTTCAGCGACGTGCGCGAAGTGGGGCGGCGGATTGCCGAACTATCGACCGTTAGCGGCGTGATGATCACGATGGGGCGCTTCAACGTGCTTGCGATCTGTCTGTTCAACACGCTCGACAGTTTGCACGAAGTGGCGTCGAACCAGATCATGGCGATCCCCGGGGTGCACCACGTCGAAACTTCGATTGCGGTTCAGACAGTGAAATACAACGCGCGCGTCGTGCGGATCACCGAGGCAGACGTGGCAAATCTGGATGTGGGTGGCGATTGATCGGATTATGCGTAATCAAAAATAGAAACGATTACGCATAAATTGCCGATAATCTGAAAATTAACTCTGATTACGCAAATCTGTTGCGCAAGGTCTGCGCTTTGAGCTATCGATCCCCCAACAAAACACTGGAGGGATTCTATGGCTAAGACCGCAGACTACGGGCTGGGCGAATTTACCTATCCGCGCGGTTGGTTCATGGTGGCTCAATCGGCTGAAGTTGGCACCACGCCGATTTCGGTGCGCTATTTCGGCCAAGACATGGTCATCTACCGTGGTGGGCAGAGCGGCAAGCCGTTCATGGTTGAAGCCTATTGCCCGCATATGGGAACCCATCTGGGGCGCAACACCACGTCTTACGTCATCAAGGATGCCGAACACGTTGAAGGGGACAATATCCGTTGCCCGTATCACGGTTGGCGGTTTGGTCCGG
>JBDKLL010000099.1:0-5769 GCA_039795595.1 Pseudomonadota bacterium | reverse complement strand
CCACCCCGAGCCCTGAAGCCCCGGGAGCAGGCGCCGTCGCCCACATGTCCCTTCATCTAAAACCGACAATGTCAAAGAGCCGCCGACAAAATGAGGCGGACAACCATCGTACCCCGCTTTTTACTTCGGGGGACTTGTTGTCCGTCTATGTTGGCGACCGGGGCGTTTCAGCCGTTTGAAGCGGCGTTCCCGTCCGGTGAACGGGCCTCTAAAGGGGGGGCCTGATTCGGTCAACGGCTTTTTGCAATTTTGTTTCAATTTTTTCGAAAAGCACGGGAATCTGCGGTTTTTAAAGCAACCGCCCGCAGCGAACTGGGCGATACGGCAGCGCTGAGGCGGGATTTCTGGATGAATCACCACCCCGCACCGCGCCAAATTCGCTTGAATCACCCCCATGCCAGGCTCGTCCGCCCTCGATTTATGCAGAATCACGTCTCGATCGAACCGATTCTACCCGGATTGAAGCAGTCATCGCCGAATCATCCTGCACGGAGCGCCGCACGTGGATGATGGTGAGCCCCGCGCCGCCATGGTATAAGCCAGCCAGCCTGGAGCGATGCCTTATGCCGACGTCCGGTGCCCGTTTGTCGATCCTTGCGCTGGCCTTGGCGGCATGGCCCGCCGCAGCCCAACCTGTTGCAGCTGGCGACACCAGCCCTGACATCGTTACCATCGGCCGTGATGCATCGAGCCACATGACCGTCCCGGTGCGAATTGCCGAACGCGGGCCGTTCCGCTTTCTGATCGATACCGGGTCCCAGAACACGGTGCTGGGCACCGCGCTTGCCGCCAGCCTGCACCTGATCCCGCGCGCGCGGGCGACGCTGATCGGATTTGCGGGGACCCAGCAGGTCGATACGGTTGAACTGGACCAGCTCGATCTGGGGCGGCGCAGCTATTATAGTCTGCTGTCCCCATTACTGGATGAAGCCGATATGGGCGCCGATGGGATCCTTGGCCTCGACAGTTTGCAGGGCCAGCGCGTGCTGATCGATTTTCGCAAAGGGCTGATCGCGGTCAACGATGCCAAAACGCTTGGCGGCAACGCCGGCTATGAAATTGTCGTCACCGCCCGCCGCCGCTCGGGCCAGTTAATCATGGCCGATGCACGGATCGATGGCATGGCCGCAGCCGTGGTAATCGATACCGGCGCTGAAACATCGGTCGGCAACTTGGCCCTGCGCAAGGCGCTGGCCAACCGCACGCAAGGCGATCCGACCGTGCTTTACAGCGTCACCGGGCAACAGATCACGACCGATGTTGGCATCGCCCGCCAACTGGTGATCGATGACATTACGTTTGCCCATGTCCTGATTGCGTTTGCGGATGCCCCGCCCTTTCAGGCGTTGGGCCTTGCCGCAAAGCCCGCACTATTTCTGGGGATGCGCGACTTGCGCGCGCTTAACCGGCTGGCTATCGATTTTTCGACCCGGCAGATCTTCTTCGATGTTCCGCGCGGCGCATTCTGAATGCCTGCCCATCGCCAGCTCTTCCGTTTTGGCCCGGGCCGCCTAAATGGAAGCCATGCCGCCAGACTTTCCTGCCGCCGCCCCGCGCGATGCACGCCATGATGGTTGGGGCACGTTAAGCCGTTTCCTGCCCTACTTGTGGCCGCGCGATAATCCGGCACTGCGGGTGCGGATCGTAATTGCAGTCGGATTGATCCTGCTGTCCACCGCAACGCAGTTCGTGCTGCCCTATCTGCTGAAGTGGGCGATCGACGCGATGAACGTTACCGGCGCGCGGGTGCTGACTTTCGCACTGTTATATGTCGTGGCCTATTCGGCCGGGCGGTTCGCCGGCGTGGTGTTCGATAACTTGCGCAACATCGTGTTCGAACGCGTGGGTCAGGATGCAACCCGGCAGCTTGCCGAAAACGTGTTCGCCCGGTTGCACCGGTTATCGCTGCGGTTTCATCTGGCGCGGCGCACCGGTGAAGTGACCAAAGTGATCGAACGCGGCACCAAAAGCATCGATACGATGCTGTACTTCATGCTGTTCAACATCGCCCCCACGGTAATCCAGTTGCTGGGCGTGGCGATGATCTTTTACCTCAACTTTGGCTGGGAGCTGGTGGCCGCCACGGCGCTGGCGGTCGTGGCTTATATATATGCCACCCGCACGATCACCGAATGGCGCACCCACTTGCGCGAAGCGATGAACCGGCTTGACGGGCAGGCACTGTCGCGCGCGGTCGATTCACTCCTGAACTACGAAACGGTGAAATACTTCAACGCCGAAGCCCGAGAAGAAGCCCGCTATGCCCAGGCCACCCGGGCTTATGCGCAGGCGGCGGTGAAAAGCGAAAACAGCCTCGGCCTGCTCAACATCGCTCAGGCGCTGGTGGTGAACCTGCTGATGGCCGGCGCACTGGCCTATACCACCTGGGGCTGGGCACAGGGGCGTTACACCGCCGGGCAACTGGTGTTCGTGCAGACTTTTCTGACCCAGTTGTTCCGCCCGCTCGATATGCTGGGCATGGTCTATCGCACGATCCGGCAGGGGCTGATCGACATGGCCGAAATGTTCCGCCTGCTTGATACCCCGGTGGAAGTGGCCGACGCCCCCGGTGCCCCGGCGCTGGTGGTGAAGCGGCCCACGTTGGTATTCGATAACGTGGTGTTCGGTTACGATCCGGACCGCACGATCCTGAACGGGCTATCGTTCGAAGTGCCGGCCGGATCGCAAGTGGCGCTGGTTGGCCCATCGGGCGCAGGCAAGAGCACGATCGCCCGGCTGGTATTCCGGTTTTACGATCCGGTGGCGGGCCGGATCCTGATCGACGGGCAGGATATCCGCACGGTCACGCAGGCCAGCCTGCGCAGTCAGATCGGCATCGTTCCGCAAGACAGCGTGCTGTTCAACGACACCATCGGCTATAACATTGCCTATGGCCGCGATGGTGCGGATATGGCCGAAGTTGTGGATGCCGCACGCGGGGCCGCGCTGATGGACCTGATCGGCCGCCTGCCCAAAGGGTTCGATACCGAAGTGGGCGAACGCGGACTAAAACTATCGGGCGGGGAAAAACAGCGCGTGGCGATTGCCCGGACGCTGGTCAAGAACCCGCCGATCCTGCTGCTGGATGAAGCCACCAGCGCCTTGGACACCCGCACCGAACAGGAAATCCTCGCCACGCTGCACCGGGTGAGCAGCGGCCGCACCTCGCTGTCGATCGCGCACCGGCTTTCGACCATCGCCGATGCCGATCAGATCCTGGTGCTCAACGAAGGCATGCTGGCCGAACGCGGCACCCATGCCGAATTGCTGCGCCGCGATGGGCTTTATGCCGAAATGTGGGCGCGGCAGGCCAGCGAAGGCGAAACCGAAAGTGCGGTGGCCGCGGCGGAGTAAGCTACTTCACCACGTCCGCTTCATGCCAGACCACCGCCTGCGCCACCTTGATGCAATCCATGCCGCCATCGTACGTCATCGAGGGCGAGCCATAGAGCCGCCAACCCTGCGCCAGCGCCTCGGACACGCGATCGCAAAACGCACGGTCGTCCTTGCCGGTTAGCAGGCGATAGATCGGACGGTCATCTGGGGTCTGGTGCATGACAGGACGCTTAACCCACTCTATCCACCAAGCCAAGATCAGCAGTCTATTCCGGCATAGCCCGCCACTGGATTGCTTCGCTGCGCTCGCAATGACGCAAGGAGACAAAAATTCAGCTCGTCATTGCGAGCGCAGCGAAGCAATCTAGGGCAATGCCGCGCGATATCATTCCTGCTGTTTATATTGTGACCAACGCGCGCAATGGTACGCTGTATACCGGCGTCACATCAAACTTGCCGCAACGCATTGCCCAGCATCGTACCGGAACCTTCACCGGGTTCACCAAACGATATGCCTGCACGCGGCTGGTCTGGTTCGAACTTCACGCGACCATGTTGCATGCCATTATGCGCGAAAAGCAAATCAAAGCCGGTTCACGCAGGCGTAAGCTCGACTTGATCGAAGACGTAAATCCCTTGTGGCGCGACTTGTTCCGTGAAATTTGTGCGTAATTGCCTGCTGGCCCGTAAGGACGAAACTGGTAGTTACAGGATATACTTCGACAGGTCGGTGTCCTGCGCCAGCCCGCTCAGCCGTTCGCGGACGTAGGCGGCATCCACGCGGATGGTTTCACCCGTGCGATCCTCTGCTTCGAACGACAGGTCTTCGAGCAGCTTTTCCATCACGGTCTGCAACCGCCGCGCACCGATGTTTTCGACTGCTTCGTTCACTTGCGCCGCAATCCGGGCAACTTCGCCCACCGCATCGTCCGTGAAATCCAGCGTAACTTGCTCAGTCGCCAACAAGGCGGTGTACTGAACCACCAAATTGGCGCGGGTTTCGCCAAGGATCCGCACGAAATCAGCCTCGCTCAGCGCCTGCAGTTCAACCCGGATTGGCAACCGGCCCTGCAATTCAGGCAGCAGATCGCTTGGCTTGGCAACGTGAAACGCGCCGCTGGCGATGAACAACACGTGGTCGGTTTTCATCGGGCCATACTTCGTCGCCACCGTGGTGCCTTCGATCAGCGGCAGCAGATCGCGCTGGACCCCTTCGCGTGAGACGGATCCGCCGCGCACATCGGACACGGCGATCTTATCGATTTCATCAATGAACACGATCCCGTTGGCCTCGGCGTTGGCCAGCGCCACCCGCGCCACATCGTCCTGATCCATCCGCCGTTCGGATTCTTCATCGACCAGCTTGGCCCAGGCATCGGGCACTTTCAGCTTGCGCCGCTTAAGCGCGTGCTTGCCCATCGCCTTGGACATCATGTCAGACAAATTGATCATTCCGACATTGCCGCCCATCCCCGGCAATTCGAACGGCATGGCTGGCGCATCCTCGACCTCGATTTCCACCTCGGTCGCGTCCATCGCCTTTTGCTCGATCCGCTGGCGAAAACTTTCGCGGGTGGCTTCTGAAGCGCCATCGCCAACCAGCGCCTTGAGCAGCCGGTCCATCGCCGCCTTTTCGGCGGCTTCGCGCACGGCTTCACGGCGGCGGTCTTTTTCCAGCCGGATGGCTTCTTCGGCCAGATCGCGGGCGATCTGTTCAACATCGCGGCCGACATAACCCACTTCGGTAAACTTGGTCGCTTCAACCTTCACGAACGGCGCATCGGCCAATTTCGCCAGCCGGCGGCTGATCTCGGTCTTGCCGCAGCCGGTGGGGCCGATCATCAGGATGTTCTTGGGCGTCACCTCATCGCGCAAATCCGCGGACAGGCGTTGCCGCCGCCAGCGATTGCGCAGCGCCACGGCCACCGCGCGCTTGGCATCGGCCTGGCCGATAATGTGTTCGTCGAGCGCGGCGACGATCGCCTTGGGGGTCAGGTTATCGTGCATGGCAATCAGATTTCTTCCAGCGTCACGCGGTCATTGGTGAACACGCAGACTTCGGCGGCCACCTGCATCGCCCGGCGCGCGATCTTTTCCGCATCGTCTTCGTAATCGGTCAGCGCCCGGGCCGCGGCGAGCGCATAGTTCCCGCCCGAACCAATCGCCGCGATGCCGCCTTCGGGTTCCAGCACATCGCCGTTGCCGGTCAGCACCAGCATCGTGTCCGCATCGGCCACGATCATCAGCGCTTCCAGATTGCGCAGGTATTTGTCGGTGCGCCAATCCTTGGCCAGTTCAACCGCGGCGCGCAGCAATTGCCCGCGGTGGGCCTCAAGCTTCTTTTCCAGCCGTTCGAACAGGGTAAAGGCATCGGCCGTGGCCCCGGCAAACCCGGCGATCACACTGCCATCGCCAATCCGGCGAACCTTGCGG
>JBDKLL010000098.1:0-8931 GCA_039795595.1 Pseudomonadota bacterium | reverse complement strand
GAACAACGTGCACAGCGATACCGATTTTACCGGCAAGACAGTGCTGGTGGTGGGCGGGTCCAGCGGGATCGGCAACGGCATTGCCCATGGGTTCCGCGAACGCGGGGCGCAAGTCCACGTCTGGGGCACGCGGGCCAACGCGGCGGATTACGATCCGGCCGATGGATCGGACCTCAGCGGGCTGGGCTATACTTGCGTTGACGTGGGCGATCCCGATGCGATCGAAGCCGCGCCGCTGCCGTTTGCCAGCCTGGACGTGCTGGTGCTGTGCCAAGGCACGGTGGTCTATCGCCGCGGTGAATTTGAACGCGCCGGCTGGGATCAGGTGATGGCGGTCAACCTCGATAGCCTGATGCACATTGCCCGCAAGTTCAAACCGCAATTGCTGCAATCGCAGGGCAGCGTGATCGTGGTCAGTTCGATCTCGGGCCTGAAAGCCAACATCGGTAACCCGGCCTATGCCGCATCCAAAGCCGGGGCGATCAGCCTGACCAAGACGCTTGGTCAGGCGTGGGCACCGGAAGGGATCCGGGTCAACGGACTCGCCCCGGGGCTGGTCGACACCAAGTTGACCAAGGTGACCACCCAGCACCCCGATCGCCTTGCCGGCGCGCTGGCGAATATTCCGCAGCGCCGCATGGGCCTGCCCGCTGACATGGCCGGCGCGGCCATTTTCCTCGCTTCTCCGCTCGCTTCTTACGTCACCGGTCATACCCTGATCGTCGATGGCGGGCTGTCTCTCTGAAAGGACCGGATCAATGAACTTTGAACACACCGACAAGGTGAAAGGCCTGCTGGCGCAGATTCAGGCCTTCATGGATGAACACATCTATCCCAACGAACAGGCCTATCACGATTTCGTGACCGATCCTGCCAACCAGTGGCAGGAATGGCCGGGGATGGAGCCGCTGAAGGCCAAAGCCAAGGCGATGGGGCTGTGGAACTTGTTCCTGCCGCACGAATATGGCGAATTTTCGCCGGGGCTGACCAACCTTGAATATGCGCCGCTGGCCGAACTGATGGGCCGCGTGCCGTGGTCGAGCCAGGTGTTCAACTGTTCCGCGCCCGATACCGGCAACATGGAAGTGCTGGCCAAGTATGGTTCGCCCCAGCAGCAGGAAAAGTGGCTTAAGCCACTGCTCGAAGGAACGATCCGGTCGGCTTATGTGATGACCGAGCCGCAAGTCGCCTCGTCGGACGCCACCAACCTTGAACTGTCGATCACGCCCGATGGCGATGAATATGTGATCAACGGCCGCAAGTGGTGGATTTCGAATGCGATGCACCCGCGCTGCGATATCTGGATCGTGATGGGCAAGACCGATTTCGATGCCCCGCGCCACGCCCAGCATTCGCAGATCCTGGTTGAACCCAACACGCCGGGCATCACCATCGTGCGCCACTTGACGGTGTTCGGTTCGCACAATTCGCCGGGCGGGGAATGCGAACTGCGGTTCGATAACGTGCGCGTGCCTAAGGAAAACCTGATCCTGGGCGAAGGCCGCGGGTTTGAAATCGCGCAAGGCCGCCTTGGGCCGGGCCGTATCCACCACTGTATGCGCTCGATCGGGCAAGCCCAGCGCGCGCTGGAAATCATGGCGCGCCGCGCCGAAAGCCGGGTGGCGTTCGGCAAGAAGCTGTCGGACCAGTCGTCGATCCGGCAGGATGTGGCGAAAAGCTTCTGCGAAGTGGAAATGACCCGCTTGCTCACGCTCAAGGCCGCCGATGCGATGGACCGGTATGGCAACAAGGTGGCCAAAGACCTGATCGCCGCGATCAAGGTTGTGGCCCCGCAAATGGCGCAAACCGTGTGCGACCGGGCGATTCAGGTCCACGGCGGGATGGGCGTTTCGGATGATACCCCGGTGGCGCGGTTCTTCACGCTGAACCGGTTCGTGCGGATCGCCGATGGCCCGGACGAAGTTCACATGAGCCAGCTCGGCAAGCAGAAGATCAAGGAATACGTGGCGATGAACGAGCGCTGAGGGGGCAACCATGAAAGCACTTCGCTATTACGGCGCGCGCGATATCCGGCATGAAACGATGGATGATCCCGCGCCGCAATCGACCCGCGATGCGATCGTCAAGGTGGAAGCCTGTTCGATCTGCGGATCGGATCTGCACATCTACCACGGCCACGGTTTTTCCGAGGACACGGGCTTTTGCGTCGGCCACGAAGCCGTGGGCGAAGTGGTGGAAGTGGGTAGCGGGGTGCACCGCCTTAAAGTGGGCGATAAGGTGATGATCCCCGCCGCGGTGGGTTGCGGTTCGTGCCGAGCCTGCCTGGCGGGGGTGGTCAACTTGTGCGAATTCGGCATGGGTTCGTGCTATGGCCTGTCGGCCAAGTTGCAGGGATCGCAGGCCGAAGCTGTGCGGGTGCCCGCCGCCGACATGAATGCTGTGCCGGTGCCCGAAGGCGTCAGCATGGAACAGGCCTTGATGATGACCGATGCCTTGGCCACCGCTTGGTACGGCGCCCGCAACGCCGATATCAAACCGGGGTCAAGCGTGGCGGTGGTCGGGCTTGGCCCGATCGGGCTGATGGCGGTGGACAGTGCCTTCGTAATGGGCGCGCACGTGGTCTATGCGATCGATCCGATCGCCGAACGCCGTGCGCTGGCCGAAGCCGCCGGGGCGATTGCGCTGAATCCCGATGAAGCGCTGGAGCGGATCAAGCAGGACACCAAGGGCCGCAAGCTGGACTGCGCGGTTGAAGTGGTGGGGGCTGATGCCACGGTCGATTTCGCGCTGCGACTGGTGCGCCCGCGCGGCACGGTGTCGGTGATCGGGGTGCAGCAATCGCGCCGCTTTGCCTTCCCGCTGGAACGCGCCTTTGCCGCCGGGCTGACATTCCGGGTTGGCACCTGTTCGGTGCCCGAAGAACTGCCCGCGCTGTTCCCGCTGGTGCAATCGGGGCGGTTGCGGCCGGAACAATATGTCAGCCACCGCATGCCGCTGAGCCAAGGGGCAGAAGCCTATCGCCTGTTCGAAGCGCGTGAAGCCGGCGCGCTTAAAATGGTGCTGATGCCGGATTGATCGGGATAAGGCTGCCCCGCCGCCAGAGGCCGGCGGGGCGCCATACCCTTAACGCGCAGCCGCCTCGTTCGCGGCGCTCAGCACCGCGCGGACGCTGGCGGTAGCGATATCTTCATCGATGCCCACGCCCCAGATGGTTTTACCTGCAGGGGTAACGCATTCGACATAGGCCGCCGCGCGCGCGTCTGACCCGGCGGTCATCGCGTGTTCGGAATAATCGCGCACTTCCAGCGCCACGCCAAACGCATCGGCCAGCGTGGTGACGACTGACGAGATCAACCCGTTGCCGCGGCCCGAAACCGATTGTTCCTTGCCATCCAGCGCAATCTTGCCGGCGAAAATCCGGGTGCCGTCCGGCCCCTTGGTTTCATCGTAATCGATCAACTGGAAATGCTGCGGCGTGTTGAGGTGGTAGACCCGCTGGAACACCGCCCAGATATCGTCGGCCACCAGTTCGCGGCCCAGTTCATCGGCCAGTTCCTGCACGTGCTTGGAGAAGTGCGCCTGCATCTTCTTGGGCAATTTCAGGCCTTGATCCTGTTCGATCACCCACGCGAACCCGCCCTTGCCGGACTGCGAATTGACGCGGATCACCGCTTCGTAGCTGCGGCCCAGATCGGCTGGATCGATCGGCAGGTACGGCACCGCCCACAGTTCGTCGTTGCGGCTTTCCTGTGCGGCAAAGCCTTTCTTGATCGCATCCTGATGGCTGCCCGAAAATGCGGTGAACACCAGTTCGCCGCCATAGGGGTGGCGTTCCGGAACTTTCAGTTGGTTGCAGTATTCCACCGTCTGGATCACTTCGTCGATGTTCGAAAAGTCCAGCTCAGGGTTCACGCCTTGGGTGTACATGTTCAGGGCTACCGTCACGAGGCAGCAGTTGCCCGTGCGCTCGCCATTGCCGAACAGGCAGCCTTCAACTCGGTCTGCGCCGGCCATCAGCCCCAGTTCCGCCGCCGCCACACCAGTGCCGCGATCGTTGTGGGTGTGCAGGCTGATTACCGCCCGATCCCGGTTGGGCAGGTTGCGGCAGAAATACTCGATCTGGTCGGCATAGACGTTGGGCGTCGCACATTCGACCGTGGCCGGCAGGTTCAGGATGATCGGGTGATCCACCGTCGGCTGCAACACCTCCATCACCGCTTCGCAGCATTCGATGCTGAAATCGACTTCGGCGGTGGAGAAGGTTTCCGGGCTATATTCGAAGTGCCACTTGGTTTGCGGGAAGCGCGCGGCCTGATCGCGCAGGAACGTGGCGCCTTGGCGGGCGATTTCCTTGATCTCCGGCTTTTCCAGCCCGAACACCACCTGCCGCCACAGCGGCGACACGGCGTTATAGACATGGACGATCGCTGCCTTGGCCCCGGCCAGGCTTTCGAACGAGGTCTTGATCAGATCCTCGCGCGATTGGGTCAGCACTTGCACCAGCACATCGTCCGGGATCCGCCCGGAATCGACCAACCCGCGGATAAAGTCGAACTCGGTCGCGCCGGCGCTGGGAAAGCCGACTTCGATTTCCTTGAGGCCAACCTTGACCAGCAGATCAAAGAACCGGCTTTTCTTTTCCGCGCCCATCGGATCGATCAGCGCCTGATTGCCATCGCGCAAGTCGGTTGAAAGCCAGCGCGGCGCGCGTTCGATCACTTTCGAAGGCCACGTGCGGTTGGGCAGGTTGATCTGGGGGAAGGGGCGATACTTGGCCCCGGGGTTTTTCAGCATGGTCATTGCGGTATCTCGGAAATGGCATTGCGACTGGATCGGTGGTTCGTATCCCTTGGGAGCCGCTAGCGCCCCCGCAAGGCACGCCAGCTCACGCCCAAGGGCGGATAAGTCGCAGGGTAAGGCCAAGCCGGTTGATCATGCCATCAGCCTATGGGGATTCGCGCCGGGGTTGTAAAGCTGGCTTTTCACACCGGCCGCCATCGCCTTGCCGCTTGCCCTGTTGCACAGGTGGGGCAATATAGGTGCGCAAACGCAACGGATCGGGGGAATACGCGCATGGTTGAACTGGCACGGGCTTCGGGGCGGTTCGATCCGCAGCGGCTGGCGCGGATCGATGCCTTTATCCGCGAGAACTATCTCGACAATGGCAAGCTGGCCAATGCCCAGTTGCTGATTTCCGATCACGGCGAAATCGCGCACTTTTCATCGCAAGGACCGGCGCGCGAAGGCGGCAAGGCGATCGATGAAACATCGCTGTTCCGGATTGCCAGCATGACCAAGCCGATCACCTCGATCGCGTTCATGATGCTGCTGGAAGAAGGCAAAGTGGCGCTGGATACGCCGGTTCACCACGTGCTGCCCGAATTCAAGGATCTGGGCGTGTACAACGGCGGCGGCGGCGGGGTGCCGTTCCTGACCAAGCCCTGCGCGCGGCCGATGCAGATGGTCGATCTGCTGCGCCACACCTCGGGCCTGACGTATGGCTTCCAGAACCGCACCAACATCGATGCCGCCCACCGCGAGGGCAAGATCGAGAACTGGCATGGCAACCTTGACCTTGATGGGCTGGTGGCCGCGCTGGGCAAGTTGCCGCTGGAATTTTCGCCGGGCGAAGCGTGGAACTATTCGGTTTCCACCGATGTGCTGGGCGCGGTGGTGCAGCGTCTTTCAGGCCAATCGCTGGCCGATTTCTTCCACCAGCGCATTTTCGCGCCGCTGGGGATGGTCGATACGTTCTTTGCGGTGCCCGAAAGCAAGATCGACCGGCTGACCGATTGTTATACGTTCGTGCCGGGCAAGGGCCGGGTAATGTACGATCGCGGGGCTGAAAGCGCGTGGAGCCGGATGCCCACCCAGCTTTCGGGCGGGGGCGGACTGGTGTCCACCGCGCTCGATTACCACCGTTTCTGCACGATGCTGCTGAACGGGGGTGAACTCCACGGTGCGCGCATCGTCAGCCGCAAGACGATCGAGCTGATGACGTTGAACCATCTGCCGGGCGGGGCCGATCTGGCCAGCATGTCGAAATCGCTGTTCAGCGAAGCCACCAACGCCGGGGTGGGCTTTGGGCTGGGCTTTGCCGTCAATATCGATGTGGCCCGCACGATGATCCCGGGATCGGTGGGCGAATTCTATTGGGGCGGGATGTTCTCGACCGCGTTCTTTGTCGATCCGGTCGAACAGCTATCGATGGTGTTCATGACCCAGATGTCGCCATCGAGCGTCTATCCGATCCGGCGCGAGTTGAAGACCCTGATCTATTCGGCGCTGGTGTAACGATGACACACGATCTTGGCGTTGAAACGCTGTACGAAACGATGGGGCTGGTCCGCATCGCCCAGATGGACCCGGCTGGCCGCGCCAGTCTGGAATACATGGCCGGGCCGCAGCTGTGCCATTCGGGCGGCGTGGTGCAGGGCGGGTTCGTGACCGGGTGGATCGACGCGGCGATGGCCCATGCGGCCATCGCGCTGAACGGGCCGGACGTGACCCCGATGACGCTGGAACTGAAAGTCAGCTTCTTTGCGCCAGTCCGGCCGGGCTTGGTGATCGCCGAAGGCTGGGTTGAACGCAATGGCCGCAAGACCGCGTTTTATGAAGGGCACCTTACCGATGCCGATGGCAAAGTGCTGGCCAAAGCCACCAGCACCATGTTGCTGGCGGATCGCGCAAGGGTGGAAGCGGCATCGAAAGCCGCGATGGGAGCCTGAATATGGATAAGATCACCCCGTTCACGCTGGCGATCGAACAAGCCCGCCTCGATGACCTTGCCGCCCGGATCGACCTGACCCGTTGGCCCGAACGCGAAACGGTGGATGATTGGTCCCAAGGGACGCCGCTGGCGGCGCTGCAGGATCTGGTTGCCTATTGGCGCCACGATTATGATTGGCGGCGCTGCGAAGGGCGGCTCAACGCCTTGGGCCAATTCATGACCACGATCGATGGGCTGGACATTCACTTCCTGCATATCCGGTCGCAGCATCCCGGGGCGCTGCCATTGATCATGACCCATGGCTGGCCGGGTTCGGTGATCGAATTCATGGGGGTGATCGAAGCGCTGACCAACCCCGCAGATCAAGCGCAGGCGTTTGATCTGGTGCTGCCGTCGCTGCCGGGTTTCGGCTTTTCGGGCAAGCCCACCGCAACCGGGTGGGGCGTGGAACGGATCGCGCGGGCGTGGGGCGAACTGATGCGCCGGCTGGGCTATTCGCGCTGGGTGGCGCAGGGCGGCGATTGGGGCAGTGCCGTAACCACCGCGATCGGCGTGCAACAAGTGGCGGGCTGTGCCGGGATCCACCTCAACATGCCGATCGGTCGCCCGCTGCCCGAAGATCTTGAAAACCCGACGCCGGCCGAGATGAAGACGCTGGGCGCGTTGAAGTTCTATCAGGAGTGGGATTCGGGCTATTCCACCCAGCAGCGCACCCGTCCGCAAACAGTGGGCTATGGGCTGGTCGATTCCCCGGCAGGGCTGGCGGGCTGGATCTTCGAAAAGATGTTCGCGTGGACCGATAACGCCGGATCACCGTTCGATGCGCTCAGCCGCGATCAGATCCTCGATAACCTGATGCTTTATTGGTTGCCGGCGAACGGGGCGTCATCGGCCCGGCTGTACTGGGAAAGCTTCGGCAGCTTTGCTCCGCACGATATCGAATTGCCGGTGGCGGTTAGCGCATTTCCCAAGGAAATCCTGCCAACCCCCCGCAAGTGGGCGCAGCGCAACTTCCGTAATCTGGTGCATTGGGGGGATATGGAAAAGGGCGGTCATTTTGCCGCGTGGGAACAGCCCGATGCCTTCGTGAACGAACTGCGCACGGCATTTGCACTGATGCGGTGAAGCCTACTGGCGGGTGCAACGCAAAGGCCCGGAGGTTTCCCCCCCGGGCCTTTGTTGTATCGGGCTTGCGGCCGATCAGTTCTTGGTCTGATCGACCAGCTTGTTCGCGCCGATCCACGGCATCATCGCACGCAGCTTGGCCCCGGTTTCTTCGATCGGGTGGCGCTTTGCGGCAATGCGCGAGGCCTTCAGTTCGGGCTGGCCGGCGCGGTTGTCGAGCACGAAGTCCTTGACGAAGCGGCCCGACTGGATGTCAGCCAGAACGCGCTTCATTTCCTGCTTGGTGGCTTCGGTGATGATGCGCGGACCGGTCTTGATATCGCCATATTCGGCGGTGTTCGAGATCGAGTAGCGCATGTTGGCGATGCCGCCTTCATACATCAGGTCAACGATCAGCTTAAGTTCGTGGAGGCATTCGAAATAGGCCATTTCCGGTGCGTAACCGGCTTCGACCAGCGTTTCGAACCCGGCCTGAACCAGCGCGGTGGCACCGCCGCACAGCACGGCCTGTTCGCCGAACAGGTCGGTTTCGCATTCTTCGCGGAAGTTGGTTTCGATGATCCCGCTGCGGCCGCCGCCAACGCCCGAAGCATAAGCCAGCGCGATATCATGGGCATTGCCCGTAGCGTTCTGGTGGATCGCAACGAGGCACGGCACGCCGCCACCCTTGACGTATTCCCCGCGCACGGTGTGGCCCGGACCCTTCGGCGCGATCATGATCACGTCGATATCGGTGCGCGGTTCGATCAGCCCGAAGTGCACGTTAAGGCCGTGGGCAAACGCCAGCGCCGAACCGGGACGCAGATTGTCGTGCAGGTCGGCGGCATAGATTGCGGCTTGGTGTTCGTCAGGGGCAAGGATCATCAGCACATCGGCCCACTGGGCGGCGTCCTTGTTCGACAGCACCTTGAAGCCAGCGGCTTCGGCCTTCTTGGCGGTGGCCGAACCTTCGCGCAGGGCGATGGCGACTTCCTTGACGCCGCTATCGCGCAAGTTCTGCGCATGGGCATGGCCCTGCGAGCCATAGCCGAGGATGGCGATCTTCTTGCCGGTGATCAGGTTGAGATCGCAATCGGCGTCGTAATAAACCTTCATGGTCAGTCCCGTTCTTTCGC
>JBDKLL010000097.1:0-4057 GCA_039795595.1 Pseudomonadota bacterium | reverse complement strand
TTGCTGGGGCGATCGGGGCGATCAACACGCTCAAGGACCATGCCGATGTGGTCGTGCTGACCAATTTGCACGATAAGCACAACGCGGCCCGCCGCCAGCAATTGCTCGATCACGGGATCGATGTGCGGGTGTTCACCAACCAGGGGCCGAAAGGCCCAGCGTTGCAGGCGATCCTTGATGAGTACCGACCATCTAAGGCGGTGTTCATTGATGATCTGGCGCAGCACCACGGTTCGGCAGCCGAATTGGTTCCTCATATCGATCGGCTTCACCTATGTGGTGAACCAACGCTGGCGCCGCATATTACCTGCGGGTTTGAAGCCGGGCATGCCCATGCCCGGATCGATACGTGGGATCATGCCTTGCCGTGGCTGCTGTCGCGGCTGTAAGAAGGCCGCATGAGCATCGCAGCAAAACTGGCCGAACTCGGCCTCGTCCTGCCCGAACCGGCAGCCCCCGTCGCAGCTTATGTCCCGGTGGTGATCGCCGGCGGGCTGGCCCATGTTTCGGGGCAGGTTTCGATCGTGGATGGGCAATTGCTCAAAGGCCGGCTGGGCGAAGACCTTACCCTTGAACAGGGCGTGGCCGGGGCGCAGGCCTGCGGGTTGATGATTCTGGCGCAACTCAAAGCTGCGCTGGGTTCGCTCGATCGGGTTGAACGGATCGTCAAGCTGGGCGCGTTCGTCAATTCGACCGCTGATTTCACCGATCAGCCGAAAGTGGCCAATGGCGCATCCGAACTGATGGTGGCGGTGTTCGGTGATGCCGGCAAGCACGCCCGCAGCGCCGTGGGCGTGCCCAGCCTGCCGCTGGGTGTGGCGGTTGAAGTCGATGCGATTGTCGCTGTTCGGGCTGATTGATCGCTGGCTGGCGCCGGCGTCTGATCCGGCCCGCTTGGCCTGGCTGGGCGGGGTTACTTACGCCCACCGCGGATTGCATGGCCCGGACCGGCCCGAAAATACCCCAAGCGCCTTCGCCGCGGCGATCGCTGCTGGGCTGGGGATCGAATGCGATATCCAGCGCACCCGCGATCGCCGGGCGATGGTGTTCCACGATTACGCGCTCGATCGGTTGACCGGCGCGGCGGGGCTGGTGGCGGATCATACCGCCGATCAGCTGCAGCGCATCACCCTGACCGGCAGTGACGATACGATCCCCACGTTGGAGCAGTTGCTGGCGCAAGTTGCCGGAACGGTGCCGTTGCTGATCGAGCTAAAGGCCGTGCATGGCGCAAGCCACCATCCGGTGTGCCGGGCGGTGGCCGCGGCATTGGCGGGTTATTCCGGGCATCACGCGGTGATGAGTTTTGACCCGCGGATCGTGCGCTGGTTCGCGCGGCATTCCCCCATGACCGTGCGCGGGCTGGTGGTGACCGAGGAACAGGATCGGGGCGTGATCGGCAATCTTCGCCGCCACGCCGCGCTGTGGTTGGCCAGGGCCGAATTTCTGGCTTATGATATCCGCGATTTGCCAAGCCGCTTTGCCGCCGCGCAGCGCCAGCGCGGGGTGCCGGTGTTGACGTGGACCGTGCGCAGCCCGGCCTTGCGCGACCGTGCCCGGCACCATGCCGATGCGCCGATTGCCGAAGGGGCAGGCATCCCGTGATCGAGGCCCGGATCGCCGGATCGGTAGGGGAATTGCCCGCGGTTGAGTGGGACGCGCTGGCTGGCGGGAATCCGTTTTTATCGCACGCGTTCCTGAGTGCGTTGGAGGAATCCGGCAGCGTTGGCCCCGGCACCGGCTGGGCGGCGGCACCGATCACGATTGCCGATGCCGCGGGCCGGCTGATTGCGGCGCTGCCGGCCTATCTGAAAAGCCACAGCCAGGGCGAATATGTGTTCGATCACGCATGGGCCGATGCCTGGCAGCGCGCCGGGGGGGACTATTACCCCAAGTTGCAGATCGCCGTGCCGTTCACCCCGGCCACCGGGCCGCGCCTGTTGCTGTCGGATCCGGCGTTGGCGCTGCCGTTGCTGCGCGCGGCCGAGCAACTGTGCGGGCAGAATGGGTTATCATCCGCCCATGCCACGTTCATTGCACCGGATCAGGTTCCCTTGTTCGAACAAGCCGGCTGGCTGCTGCGCAGCGACATCCAGTTTCACTGGGAAAACCGCGGTTACAGTAATTTCGAAGCATTTCTGGCGGAGCTATCATCGCGCAAGCGCAAAGATATCCGCAAGGAACGCGCCGCGGCGCAGGATGGCGTGATGATCCGGCGGTTGCGAGGCGATGATATCAAGCCCGAGCATTGGGACGCGTTCTGGACGTTTTATCAGGACACCGGCGCACGCAAGTGGGGCCAGCCCTATCTGACCCGCGCGGCGTTTGATCTGATCGGTGCGCGGATGGCCGATCGGATCGTGCTGGTGATGGCGTTTGCCGGAGAGCGGCCGATTGCCGGGGCGCTCAACTTCATCGGGCCGGATACGCTTTATGGGCGATACTGGGGCGCGCTGGTCGACAAGCCGTTCCTGCATTTTGAGCTATGCTATTATCAGGCGATCGATGCGGCGCTCGAACTGGGCCTGTCGCGGGTCGAAGCCGGGGCGCAGGGCGGGCACAAGCTGGCGCGTGGGTACGAACCGGTGCAAACCTGGTCGGCGCACCACATCGTCCATCCAGGCTTTCGCAGTGCCGTGGCCGATTTTCTGGAACGCGAACGCGCTGGCGTGGCACAAGAACAATTGCTGCTGGGCGAACGCACCCCGTTTCGCAAGGATGAGCGGGCGAGCTAGGCCGCGCGGCGGGTTTCCGCGGCCAGCCATTGGCGCGCCCGGCGCTGGGCTTCGGCGATTTCGCGGGCGGTCATTTCATCTGCGATCTCGGCCCGGCACAGTTGCGCTTCGCCATGCCCGGCCACGGCGGCAAGGTTGAACCATTTGTGCGCTTCGATCAGGTCGCTGTTCACCCCATGGCTCCCGGTCGAATAGGCTACCCCAAGGTCGAAATAGGCGCTGGCATCGCCTTGTGCCGCAGCGGCAAGGCAGCGTGCCACCAACAGGCCGGCATCGTGTGGGTCGGCAGGGCTTGTTGCCCCGCCGAACGGTTGGTGCACGGCTATGTCATCGATCCACATCATGTTCATCTTCAAACCCCCAATGTTCAGTCCACCTGTGGACCTGTTGCCGGACGAATTTTCCGCAACATGGTCAACAAAAGGTTAACCGCTTCAAAGGTTTCGCATTTGAGCGAGCAAAGCTGGCCCACTGCGCTGTGTGCCAGTCGGGCAAATCGGGTGGAATCGTGTCTCGGTGCCGCTTGCATTCGCGCTTGTGCGCTTTTCGGGGCGCTCGTATATGCGCGCTCAATCCGGAACCGAGAAGGCGATCGGGAAAACCCGAAGCCGCAGGATACCATTGTCCCGGTTGGTCTGGTGTGGAGAAAGTATGGCGACCGTGCTCGGTGATGAGATTGACGTTCTGGCCAAGGCCAAACGTGCGATCGGCGGTGATTACACCCCAAACGATGCCGAATCCTATATGTGCGACGCGCAGCTCGATTATTACCGGCGGTTGTTGCAGGAATGGAAGAAGCTGATCCTTTCCGCGGCGCAGGATACCCTGCAACAGTTGCAGGACGGGCCGATCCGCGAACCGGACCTCAATGATCGCGCATCAAGCGAAACCGATTGGGGCATCGAACTGCGCACCCGTGATCGCCAGCGCAAGCTGATCGCCAAGATCGATTCGGCCCTGCGCCGGATCGAAGAAGGCGAATATGGCTATTGCGAGGTTACGGGCGAACCGATTGGTTTGGGTCGGCTGTCGGCTCGGCCGATCGCCACGATGACCGTCGAAGCCCAGGAAGCCCACGAGCGCCGGGAAAAAATCTCGCGCGACGATTGATCGTACGCCTCCGCATTTACCAGTTGTTATCCGCTTCGGTTTAGCTTTCGGGCAGCCAGCAGGGTCTATCCCGGCTGGATCCTGAATGGCGTGGCCTGCGTGGCCGATGGAGTGGTATGTCTGGCAATGGGCGAGAATGATCACAGGCAGATCCCGCGCGACAGTTTGTTCGTTATGGCCGAACTGCGGATCGATGGCGGCGGTGGCGATCA
>JBDKLL010000096.1:0-17441 GCA_039795595.1 Pseudomonadota bacterium | reverse complement strand
CGGCCCGCAGATCGCGCGCGATGGCAAGGATCTGGTGGACTGGATTGCCGTGCAGGAATGGTCGGACGGCAGGTTGGGCATGATCGGCGCGTCGTATCAGGGCTTTGCCCAATATGCCGTGGCCTCGCAGCGGCCGGCCGCGCTTAAGGCGATCTTCCCGGAAATCGCGGGGTTCGATGATTATACGTCGATGTTCTATCCCGGTGGGATCTTTGTGGCGGCGCTATCGGATTCGGCCTCGGATTCGATCCGCCATGATGATCTCAACGATTATCTGCCAGATGCTTCGCGGCCGCATCTCCCTTCGGTTCCGGTGATCGATGAGGATGGCGATGGCGATTTGCGCGATGAAATCCCGCTGGATCGCAATGGCAACGGCACGTTTCTGGATGATGGCCCGCCAACTTATGCCGATGGCCATCCCCGGACCGATTTGTATTACGCCGCCAGCAAGGCGCACGCGGCCAACCGCAATCTTCCGGCCGATCTGGTCGCGGCGGCACCGTACCGGGATTCCCCGATTGCGGGCACGTCGTATCGCTATGTCGATCTTGATCCGGGCAACAAGCCCGAAGCAATCGCGGCCAGCGGGATCGCAGTGTACAACCGCGGGGGTTGGTTCGATTACCATGCGCGCGATACCGTGATGTGGTTCGCCACGCTGCAAGGCAAGACGCCGACCCACGTCATGATGGCGCCGGTTGGCCACGGCGGATTGCCCGCGGCTGCGGGCGAGGCGATCTACCGGTCGGGGCCATATCTGGCGCTGCTGGGCGATACCAGCTCGACCAATGCGGCTATGAACCGCGAAAAACTGGCGTTTTTTGATCACTACGTCAAAGGGATTGCCAATGGGTTTGAACGCCGGCCGCCGGTGTTGCTCTATGTCATGGGTAAGGGTTGGCGTTATGAGCGGGAATGGCCGTTAAGCCGCGCCGTGCCGCTGCGGCTGGCGCTATCCGCTGGCGGACGCTTGCAGCCCGGTAAGGGCAAGCCCGGGACGGATACATATCCTGTCGATCTTACTGCCAGCACCATGACAGCTGGGGCCAACCGTTGGAACTTCGCGCTTTCGACCAGCAAAGTCCCGCTTACGTTCGATGGCCAGAAGACCACGCGGTTGACTTATACCGGCGATGTTCTGGCCGCGAATACGGAAGTGACCGGGCATCCGCTGGTTGAACTGTCGTTGGCGTCCACGGTGGCTGACGGCGATGTCTTTGCCTATCTTGAAGACGTGGCGCCCGATGGCACGTCGCTACTGGTTACTGAAGGGCAGTTGCGGGCCAATTATTGGCGCGTACAGCCAGTCGGTGCTGCGGCAATCGCCAAGCCGGCGTTGCCGTGGCATGGCTATGCCAAGATGGATTACGTCCCGCAGCCGTTCGCTGGCGGCAAACCGCTGACCTTGCGTTTCGATATGATGCCGACCGCCTGGGTATTCAGGCAGGGGCATCGTATCCGCCTGTCATTCGCCGGGGCGGACTGGCCAGCCTTTCCGCTGCATCCCGGGTTGAGCGCCAGCAACGATCCGGTCGGCGCGGATACCCGGCATCCGGTGTGGACGATCAGGCGGGCGCAGTCGTCGCTGACATTGCCGGTGGTGCCGGAACACAAGTGATCATGCCATCGTCGCGCAGGGCATACTGTGCGTTCAGCCCGGCTTCGGCGGTGATCGCGGTGATATAGGCCAGCCATTCTGCCAATTCGGGTTGTCCCGGCGCAAGGTGGCGCGGCACGGAATCATCATCGATCCGGCACGGCTGGAGCAGCACGGCCACCGTGCCATCGGCGGCATAATCGAGCCACGCGATCACCGAATGGCGGGTTTCCGGCGGGGCTTGGTACTTTGCCGCGGGCTGCCAGCCGCTCGACAGCGTCTGGAGGTGTTTGAACGAAGCGTGTTCGGCAATGGCTGCGTTGAATGCGGCGGGTTGTTCGATCGCGAAATTGCCAAGGCTGTAGAACACGGGCTTGCCGCAGATGAATTCAACCCCTTTGAGCAAGTGGGGATGGTGGCCCAGGATCGCATCGGCTCCGGCCCGGATCGCGGCAGCGGCGATTTCGCGCTGGTAATCGGCCACTTCTGCGCGAACGAAGTGGATGCCCCAATGCAGCGAAACCAGCACGACATCGGCATCGGCGCGGGCCGCGCGCACATCGGCTTCAAGCGCGGCCAAATCCGCTTGATCAGCGAACGTGTGGACCCGCGGCGGAGTGCCGGGCTGATCATGTTCGATCTGTTCGTAGCGGGTGTGGGCGCGCATCGGGGCGCAGCCGGGGCGCGCGCTGTCGGCTGCATAGCCGGCGGGCAGGATCGAACTATACGCCAGCACCGCCACCCGCTGGCCTGCGCGTTCCAGCACGGCCGGCTGGCGTGTCGCGGCCAAATTCGCTCCGGCACCGCAGACCGCGATCCCGGCCTGCGCCATGTGGGTCAGCGTATCCGCCAGGGCTTCTACCCCGAAATCGAGCACATGGTTGCCTGCCAGCGACATCACGTCAAACCCGGCCGCCCGGATGGCTGCTGCGGCATTGGGGGCGGTTCGCATTGCCAACCGGGCATGGGGTGAAGGCGATCCACGATCCGAAATCGGGCATTCCATCTGCCCGAAACACAAGTCAGCGGTGCGTAATGCCGGGGCAACATCAGCGAAAATATCGGCTGGCCGATCCCGACGGGGGGCCACATCACCGGTTGCGCAGATCCGCATTGGACACTCCATCAAGGGTCGTGGAAAAAGCCATTGCCTGCCGATGTAAGCCATTGCAAGATGCGTTTCATGCCAACCGACCGAACGCGGTGGTGGCGATTCTGGCAGGGGATTTCGAATGGGCAAGCGGCTGCTGTGGGTTGCAGGTGCGATTGCGGCTGGATCGTTGCCGGCCACCGCACAGGCACAGGCACAGGCACAGGCACAGGTTGGCCCCGCGGTGGATTGTGCCCGGCTAACCGCACTGCGCATTCCGGACGTGCGGATTGTTAAAGCCAGTGCGATCAAGCCGGACCCGGTCTGGATGACCCCGTTGGCCCAGCCGCCCGAAGGCCTGTCATTGCCTGTCAGGAAGCCGTTTTGCCGGGTTGAAGGCGTGATCGAGGATGAGATCGGCTTTGAATTGTGGTTGCCGGTGGCGGCGGAATGGACCGGCCGGCTGTTAAGCAGTGGCAACGGTGGCTTCGCCGGGTTTATTCGCTACGAAGGGCTGGCCAAGGGCGTGAACCGCGGGTTTGCTGCCGCTTCGACCGATACCGGCCACAAACTCAGCGAAGTGGCATGGCCCATTGGCCACCCCCGGCGGTTGGAAAACTATGGCCACCGGGCTCAGCACTTGCTGGCGGTCAACGCCAAGCAAATCATTGCGGCCTATTATGGCCGCCCATCTGCGCACAATTACTTCCTCGGCTGCTCCGGCGGCGGAATGCAGGGGATGAACGAAGTGCAGAAGTATCCCGCTGATTATGACGGGATCATCGCTGGGGCGCATGGCCGCTCGATCGTGGGCATTTCGGCGCGCTGGCTGCAATCGGCCCTGATCGCCCGCTATCAGCCTGCTGCGAACCTTTCCGTGGCCGATTGGCAGCGGGTTGCGAACTATGCGATCCAGCAATGCGACGCCAAGGATGGCGCCATCGACGGGATTATTGGCGATCCGCGGCAGTGCCGGGTCGATCCGGGGGTAACCCCGGGCCTGACGACGGCACAAGTGCATACCGCCCGGCTGCTCTATGGGCCGGTATTGGGCAAGCTGGGGCGCGAACTCTATCCCGGGTTCAAGGCTGGGGTGGCTTATGTGCCGATCAGCGATCCCGGTCGACCGGGCGAAGTTTTTGCGCAGTGGTTGCACAACGATGCCAACTGGGACGTGCGGCAGTTCGATCCCGGTACCGATGTTCCCGATGCCGAAGCCGTGGTCCCCGGTGCCGCACCGACCAACCCCAACCTTGAAGCGTTCTATGCCCGTGGCGGCAAGATGATCAGCTTTCACGGCTGGAGCGATGAAATCGTGCCGGTCCAGTCGACGATCGATTATTACCAGTCGGTCCAAAATTTCATGGGCGCACAGAAGGTTGCCAGTTTCTACAAGCTCTACCTTGCCAGCGGGATGAACCACTGTCGCGGTGGCGTAGGGCCGGATAGCTTTGGTTTCTGGGGCGAAAACGAAGTGCCGGATCCCAATCCTGGCAATGACATGCTGGCCGCGATGGTCCAGTGGGTCGAACAGGGGATTGAACCGGGACGGATCGTTGCGACCAAGTTCAAGGACGCAAAACCAGTGATGACCCGCCCGGTCTGCCAGTGGCCACAAGTGCTGCGTTATACGGGCAAGGGCGATATCAATCGGGCCGAGAATTTTGTTTGTGCGGCCCGGTAGGCACTGTGAACCGCCACATTTCCTATGGTGCAAGCGCAAACATGATGGCGCGTTTCCGCCCCAATCCGGCATGACCGTGCCGGTTCGAACCGCATTCACAATAATCCGCAACCCATCGCAGAAAGGACCTGCCATGATCCGCAAGCTAACCGCTCTTGCCCTGGCATTCACGGCCACGGCGCTATTCGCACAAGATGCTCCGCCGCCTAAAGTTCCGGCCAAGCCATTTGGCATCGTGGGCGAAACGTCTGGCACGGGCGCCATGCCGGCGGTGGCCGAATATGTGCGGGCGATGCCGGATCACACCTTTTATCATCCGGCCAAGTTGCCGGATGCGCCACTGCCGATCGTGTTGTGGGGCAATGGCGGCTGCCGTGATAACAGCCTGTCCGCGGCCCAATTCCTGCGCGAAGTATCAAGCCAGGGTTATTTCATCGTCGTGGCCGGGCCGCCGCGCGAAGAACCCGTGATCGTCCCGCCCGTGCGCATGACCGAACCGCCGCCAGTCGACGTCGATCGCAACGCCCAATTGACCAAGCGCGGCCCCGATGCGACCAGCCCCGAACAGATCCTGGCCGGGCTTGATTGGCTGGTAAAGCAGAATGCCGATCCCAAGAGCCCGTATTACCATCATGTCGATCCCAGCCGGATTGCGGTGATGGGCCATTCCTGCGGTGGGCTTCAGGCCATGCGGATTTCCGCCGATCCGCGGATCAAGGCCACGGTGCTGTTCAACAGCGGCGTGTTCAACAATGCGATGGACGGGATTAGCGCGCTGTCGATTACCAAGAAGGAACTGGATAAACTGCACGCGCCGATCGCCTATATCATCGGTGGTCCCGGTGATATTGCCTGGCCGCAGGCCATCGATGATGTGGCGCGGATTGTTCATGTGCCGGTGTTCTTTGCCCACGCGCCAACCGGCCATGGCGGGACGTTCCGCACTGCGCCGAACGGTGGGTTTTATGCTGTGATCGCCCGGCATTGGCTGGGTTTCCAGCTGAACGGAAACGTCGCAGACGGCCAGTTCTTTACTGGCCCGGATTGCGGGCTGTGCAAGGTACCCGATTGGTCGGTGCCGCGTCCGTTGTGGCCGCAATAAGCGGATAGAAACAGGCTGATGACCCACGTATTCCTCGCCACGGGCGATCTGGCGATGGATCGCGCCGATTACGACGAAAGTTTCGTCGCAACCCGAGACGTGCTGCGCGCTGCGGATCTCGTCTTTGGCCAGCTGGAGACCAGCTTTGCCAATTCGGGCAGCCGGATGCCACAGGCTCGCCATGCGGTGCTGGCCCGGCCGGATGGTGCCGCGGCGCTGGGCCGGGCGGGGTTCGACGTGATTTCAATGGCCGGCAACCACTGCATGGATTGGGGTGTCGAAGCCTTTTTCGAGACACGCGGGCATCTTGAAGCCGCGGGTATCGCGGTGGTTGGCGCAGGTGCCAGCATCGATGATGCCCGCCGCCCGGTGGTGCGCACGCTGGGCGATGGCACTCGGGTGGCAGTGCTGGCTTATTCATCGATCCTGCCGCAGGATTACTGGGCAACCGAACGCCGCCCCGGGTGCGTGCCAATGCGCGCACACACGGTGTACGAACAAGTCGAACACGATCAGCCCGGCACACCGGCACGGATCCACACTTGGCCGCACCGTGAAGATCTGGCCGCGATGGAAGCAGATATCCGCATGGCCAAGGCCGTGGCGGATGTGGTGATCGTTTCACAGCACTGGGGTATCCACTTCGTCCGCGCCGCGATTGCCGATTACCAGCGCGCTGTGGCTGCCGCCGCGATCAAGGCCGGGGCCGATGCGGTGATTGGCGGGCACGCCCACATCATCAAAGGCTGCGAAGTGATCGATGGCAAGCCGGTGTTCCATTCGCTTTGCAACTTTGCCACTGACCTCAGGATGGACGAAGAGCATGCCAAGTCGAAAAGCTGGAACGAAATTCGGGTGCTGGCTGAGCGCTGGGATCCCGATTTCGACAGTCTTTACAACTTCCCTGAAGCATCGAAGCTGGCGATGATCGCGCGACTTGAAATTGCGGGTGGCAAAGTTTTGAAAGCGGGCTTCCTGCCGGTCTATATCGATCGCGATGCCGTGCCGCGGGTGGTCGAACCGGGAAGCCAGCGGCACTGCGAAGTGGTTGACTACCTTACCGCGGTGACCGCCGAAGCCGGCTTGAATGGTCGCTACCGGCTGGGCGATGCAATGGTTGAACTGGAGTGCGGGGCATGACAGCACAGCGCCGAATGCCGCTTGAGGCGATCGTCTTCTTCTATTTTCTGGCTTACCTGCCCAATGTGATGATCACGCGGTGGGTGGCGACGATTGCCGATAGTTCGCTGGGTCGCCCGCTGACTGGGCTGGAAACCCTGCCGGCTTCGCTGATCGTCAACCTGGTGTTGACATATGCGTTCATCTGGCTGTCGGGCTGGCACCGTGATGCCCATTCAGTGACGCTGGGTGGGCTGCGCATCCCGGTGCCGACCCGCTATACCTTGTTGTCGGGGATTGGTACCTCGCTGGTGCTGTTTACGGTCCCGCTGTCGTACACGTTCAAGGGGGTGAGCATTCCTTTCATCCAGTTGATCATGCGCGGCGATATCCTGATCATTGCACCGTTGGTCGATTTCGCGTTTGGCCGGCGGGTGCGGTGGTTTTCGTGGGTGGCGCTGGCGATGGTGCTGGTGGCCCTGCTGGTGACGTTAAGCGACCGTGGCGGGCTGAACCTGCCGCCGCTCGCGGTGTTGACAGTGGTGCTTTACACGGCGGGATACTTCATCCGGCTGTGGGTGATGACGCGGATCGCCAAAAACGGCGATGACGCGACCTTGCGGGCCTATTTCGTCGAAGAAAAGATGATCGCGCTGCCGCTGTCGGTGCTGGCACTGGGCCTGGTTTCCGCATCGGGCATTGGCGGGCAGGCCGGCGAGCTTGAATGGGGCTTTATCGGCGTTTGGTCATCGGCTGCGCTTTGGCCGCTGATCGGGATCGGGGTGACGTTGACGATCATCTCTGTCATCGCGGTGATGATCCTGCTTGATCCGCGGGAAAATGCCTATTGCGTGCCGCTAGAACGCGCCGCCAGTCTGGTGGCCGGGGTTGGCGGTTCGGTGCTGCTGGCATGGTGGTTTGGCGGCAAGATGCCGCGCGAGGCGGAATTGCTTGGGGCGGCGATCCTGATCGCGGCGATCGTGTTGCTTAGCGTGGCGCCGCGGCTTGGGGCGAAGCGCTGAAATGGCCGTGGCGGCAACCGGGCTGAGCGATCAGATCTGCGCAACGCTGGCTGCGATCGCGCCTGCGGATTTGCCCGATTCCACCTTGCGTGCGGCGGCACACGTGCTGCTGGATGCCACCGGGGTGATGCTGGGGGCTAGTGGGATGGCTGAAGTTCAGCCATTTGTAACGCTGGCGCGCGGTGCCGGGAATGGGCCTAGCGCCGTGCTGGGCACCGGGGTGCGTAGTACGTGCGCGGGTGCGGCACTGGCCAATGGGGCGATGGCTCATGCGCTGGATTACGAGGATGCGTTCGATCTTAAGCCCGGACACCCTAACGCCAGCCTTGTCCCGGCGCTGATCGCGCTGGCGCAGGCGGAAGGCCGGATCAGCGGGCAACGCTTGCTGGCGGCCGTGGCAATTGGCTGTGAAATATCGTGCCGGCTATCGTTGGCGCTGCGGCAGGACATGGAAGTGGGCGGGTGGTATCCCCCGCCAATCTATGCCGGATTGGGCGCGGCAGTGGGGGCAGCATGGCTGCTGGGGCTTGATGCGGCGGGCCTGCGCGATGCGCTTTCGCTGGCGTTGTGCCAAGTGACGATGCCCGGTGAAATCAAGCATAGCCGCGGAACCGTGATCCGTGCGGTGCGCGAAGCGTTTCCTGCGCAGGCGGCGGTAACCGCGGCGCTGCTCGCGCGGGAAGGCGTGGCTGGGTTCGAGGCCCCGCTCGAAGGCAAAGACGGTTTCTATGCGCTTTATGCCGGGGGGCAGTTTGATCCGGCCGATCTGCTGGACGGATTGGGGCGCAGTTGGTCGATCGAACGATTGACGTTCAAGCCGTGGCCCAGTTGCCGTGGAACGCACCCGTTCATCGAGATGGCGCTCGACTTGCGCGAACGGCACGGCATCGATTCCGCGGCGGTTCAGAGCATCGCTGTATCCGTGGACGATGTGCAACAGATGCTGGTCGACCCGTTGGCGCGAAAGCAGGTACCGGAAACCCTGATCGATGCGAAGTTTTCGATTCCCTTTGGGGTCGGGTTGGCGCTGGTGCGGGGGCGGGTTGACCTTGATTCTTTCACTGTCGCGGCGCTGACCGATCCGGCGGTGCTGGCCGTGGCGGGTAAAGTGACCGCAGCGATTGCGCCTGATGCCGCCTGGCAGCGTGGATCGGGCGGGGCGCTGCGTATCAGGTTGGCAGACGGGCGTGAATTTTCGGCTGAAGTGGACAACGCGCGCGGTTGCCCCGCCCGCCCACTGAGTACGGCCGAATTGGTGGCGAAGTTCGTAGATTGTGCCGGCCGTGCAACGCATCCGCCCGCCGATTCTGCTGCATTGGCGGCGCAGATCCTTGGGATTGCGGGCAATGCTGATGCCGGGGCGGTATTCGCCTAGAATTCGGCCCTGATTTCCACCCGCCGTTGGGACTGGCCGGGTAGCCCATCTGCATCCGGCAAATCGGCGGGCCGGGCGGCCAGTTCGGTGCGGGTTTCGATCACCAGATCTGGCAACATCCGGCGCAGCGATTCGCTGACCAAGTCGGCGCGTTCCTGCGCCACGTCGGGGCGTTCGGCCAGCGATTGGCCGGATACGGTTTCGGGCGTGTTTGCCGCAAATCCGGTGACGATTACCCGTTTCGGCTTGGCGGCAGTCAACCACAGGATTGCCTGATCGAGCAGGTAATCGCTGTATTGATAGACCATGAAGCTGCGATCGAATTCAAAGAAAACTGCGAATGTCCGTGCCGCGAACGGTCCGGCTGGCAGTGTCCGCGGGATCGAGGTGGGCGGCGTATTGCGCAGCGGCAGGACGAACTTACGCCCTGGATAGCCTTCGGCAGGTAGCATGTGCCGTTCACACGGCTGATCCAGCACCGACGTGCGGACCGGATCGAGCACCACCCCACCGCACGCCGTGGTTGGCGTGCCGCTAACGCGTCCTTCGACCAGTACTGCACGGTTCCAGTCGGGCTTGTAAGGCGAAAGACTGATGTCAAACCGCTCGCCGCTTTCACGGTTGTCGGTTAACCAGCAGCCGGATTTCTTGCCACTATCGGCGTCGCGGTACACTGGGCATGAGACAAAGCGGACAAGGTTGCCGGTTTCGGCAGCTTGCGCGGCAAGTGGGGCCAGCAGAGCAAGGGTATAGGCGATCTTTTTCACAGCACGCTCATCAAGTTGACCAGATCCTGCTTTTCCTGCTCGGTATAACCAATGTTATAGCGGCGTTCGTAATATTCGACGATCCCGCGCAAGTCCTTGGCCAGACCGTTCGAAAAATAGGGCGCGCGGGCCGCCAGGCCACGCATCGATTGCAAGGTAATCTTGCCGGCATCCGCGCATCGCCCGGTGGTCAGGGCAAAGCCGGGATCATACGTATAGAACACCCGGCCATAGAACGGATGGGGCCGTTTCAGACAGGTAATGCGGAACAGTGGCAGATCCGGCCACGGATCGGCAAAGGGCAGGGTGGTGGTGCCCAGATCGACCTGACCGGGGGCCACGTCGTTCCCCATCTGGGTCATGTTGTGGCAGAATACGCAGGAATTGCGCACCGGGTTGCCGAAGCCGACTGGGGCATTGATCCCCGAACTGTCGGTGATCAGAAACGTCTTGTTGCGGAAAGTCAGCGCCCCGCGGGCAACCGATTTACGGAACGCCAGCTGGCTTGGCGATAATCGTGCGGCATCGGCAGGTGAAAGGTTTTCCCATGCCGCAAATTCTGCCCAGACCGGGGTGCCCATTGAACCCAGCGCGCCGGGCTGGGAATCGCGCAGCTTGGCCGGCCCGCCTTGGGCGCCCATGCTATCCAGCGCCCCACCTTCGCGGCTGACTTGCTGCGCGGTATGCAGCCGCAGTTCGAAATCGGCAATCCGGGCTTCCTGCCGCGGCGTCAGCTTGCCCATCAGTTGCAGGTGCGATGCGGCGGCATCTTCCATCTGTTCGCGCAAGTTGGCGGCGCGGTTATCGGCCATCAGGTTGCCCGATTGCTGGCCATGGCCATCCGGATCGCGCGGCAGAGCGATCCCTTGTTTGGGATCATAAGCAAAGCCGACGGCAAGCAAGTATTTGAAGTTCGAAACCGGGCGCGGGCGGCGATAGACCGAAACATTGCCTGCAGCGGGGCCATAATGCGCACCGCTGTTGCAGCCATTGGGATCGCGAACCACGTCCAGCGTGAAGTCCGGCGTTACGGGCTTGCCCTGCCACTGGCGCACCGGCCACGGCCGCTGGATTCGAAACAGCCCGCGCTCGATCAGCAGGGAATGCGATGCCTTTTCGGCTTGGGGCAGGGTGGGGCAGTTCGATCCGTCCACGGCGGCGAACAGCGGATCCTTGCCGCTGGTGGCATCCCACTGCGTGGCGGCGCTGGCGGCCGACAGGCTCATCCCGTCAGCCGGCTGGTGGCAGGTCACGCAGGCCCGGCCATTGCTGCCGATCGGTTCGAAAAACGGGTGGCCCTTGGTAGGCATCGGCCCGCCGTTCAGCAGGGTGCGCACCACGCCGTGCTCATTCGGGTAATCAAGCACCGCCGGAAAGATGCGCCCATCACCGGGTGACCACCAGCGTTCTGGTGCAGCGCTGTGCGATCCGGCGGCAATCCCGACACTGGCCAGTGCAGCGGCGGGGAGGGCAAGGCGAAATTTTGAAATCATGCAGCAAGGTCCACAGGTCTGCGTCCAAAAGTGGCGGCGCTTAGCGCCACGAGCGATAGGGCCAGCACCACCGCGCCAAGCCGCAAGGTGCCGGCGGCCCCGATCAGGCTGCTGGCAATCGCGCTGGCGGTCATCTGGGTTGCGCCGGCAAGGCTGGCGGCGGTGCCTTCAAGGCCCGGGCGCGATGCAATAACTTGGGCGATCCCGGTTGGGCCAAGAATGCCCGAACCAAAGCCAATGAACAGCATTGGCAGGATCAAGGCGGCAAGGTGCCGCCAACCGGCAAGGGCGAACAACAGCATCAGCCCCGCGCCGATTGCGGAAATGGCTGCACCGGCCATCGCGCCACGGCCGTGGCGATCGATCCGGCCAACGAATTTCGTGCCGATGATCGAACTGCCCGCCACAATCAGCAGCAGCAGGCCCGTGTCGCGCGGGCCGATGCCGTGTTCGCGGGCCATCAGGAACGGGGCCGATGCGAGGAACGAATAAAGCCCCGCACTGCCGCAGGCGATGGCCAGCGCGTGCCCCGTAAAGCGGGGAATGCGGATCAACTCTCCCCATGCGTGGGTTAGTTTGGGGGGTGCCTGGCGGGCAAGCCTGCGGGTTTCGTGTAGGCGCAGCAGCGCGAAGGCCGCCACGCATGTTCCGGTTGCGGCCAGCACCGCGAAGATCATGCGCCAACCGGCCAATTCGGCCAGCGTGCCGCCGATAACCGGGGCTACGGCGGGCGAGAGTAGCACGACCGACATCAGCGTTGCCTGCCGGGCGGCATTTTCTTCGGGTGGGAACAAATCGCCCACCATCACGCGGGCCGTAACGATGCCGCAGGCCCCGCCCAACGCTTGCAATAACCGCGCGGCAAGCAGCCAGGTGAGGCCGGGTGCCGCTGCCGCGCCGATGCTGCCGCTGATGAACAAGGCCAGTCCGCTTAACAAGATCGGGCGGCGGCCAACCCGATCGGCGATGGGGCCGGCGATGAACTGGCCCATGGCCAGGCCCAACAGGTAAATGCCGATCACTTTCTGCACCGCTGCCGGAGTAGCTGCGAAGTCGTGCGCCATCATCGGCAGGGCTGGCACCACCAACTGCATGGCCAATGATCCCATCGCCGCGATCGCGGCCAGGCTCAGGATCGTAGCCCGCCCGCGGCCAGATGTGCCAGTGGTGGCGATCATCCGGCGTGCTCGGCCTTGTGCATTTGTGCGCGCGTGATCAGGCAAAGCAGCGCCAGCGCGCAGGCGATCACGGTGATCAGCAGCGTCGGCGGCAGGAACGAGCCGGTCGCTTCGCGCAAAGCCCCCATTGCTGGGGGCACGATCGCGCCGGCAAAGCTGCCCAGCATGTTGATCATCACCACGCCCATCGCCAAAGCTTGCGGGCTAAGGATGCGGGTCGGAATGGCCCAGAATGCGGCCACGGTGCAACCGGTGCAGGCCCCGCCAAGCACCAGCATTGCCAAGCCCGGCAGCCCCGGTCCCAGCAAATAAGCGCCCAGCAAGCCAAACCCGCCGATCAGGGCCGGAACCGCGATGTGCAGGAACCGCTCGCCGGTATGGTCGGAATGACGGGCGTTCAGCAGCAGTCCCAGCGCTGCCGCGGCATTGGGTAGGGCCACGATCAGCCCCGTTTCGGTGGCAGTGAGGCCTGACATCCCCTTTACGATCGTCGGCAGCCAGAACATCACGCCGTAATTGCTGGCCAGAATGCAGAACCAGATCAACGCGCACAGCCAGCCAGCGGCGCTGCGCAAGGCGTCCCAGCGGCCGGGGCCAGCGGCGGCACCCAGATCTTTGCGAACTTCGGCATGGACGTTGTCGGCCAGCCAACGGCGCTCTGCATCGTTGAGCCAGTGGGCATCAGTGGGGCGATCGGGGTAATAGAACCATGCGAACACCGCGAGAAACAAGGCCGGGATCGCTTCGATCAGGAACATGAAGCGCCAGTTGGCGATGCCCAGCGGGTTGTGCATATCAAGCAGCAGGCCTGAAACCGGCGCCCCGAACACTTGCGCCAGATTGATCGACATGATCGGCAGCGCGAGGATCGTCGCGCGCCAGCGTTCAGGCGCCCAATGGCCGAGATAGAGCATCAGCCCGGATGACAGGCCGCCTTCGGCAAATCCGATCAGGATGCGCAGGATATAAAGCTGGCCTTGGGTTTGAATCAGGGACAGCGCGCACGCGCAGATGCCCCAGGCAAATGTGATGGCGGCCAGCCAGCGCCGAAACCCGATCGCTTCATACAGCAGGACGCTGGGGTACTTGGCCAGGACATAGCCAATGAACAACACGCCAGCCCCGAACCCATACGCCGTGGCTGATAGGCCAAGGTCGGCGTTCATCTGCAGGGCTGCGAAACCGACGTTGGTGCGATCGATCGAGCCCATCAGGGTGAACAGGCCGCATGGGAGGACCAGACGCCACAACACTTTCCAGCCGATGGCTTCTTCCATGTCCTGCTGCACTGCCGCCCCCGTTATCTCGCTATCTTTGGGTCTGTGATAGCGCTTGCAGGTGGGAACGTCGATAGCTGATCGTTGGTGGGGGGCCTTGTCCATCAAGCGATCGCAAGGATTGGCCCTGAAAGGTCTTGGGTTCGATTGGTCGCGATTTGCCTGTTGTTTGCTGGCAAGCGCTTGCATGATAGCAATTGGCAACTTATCACGCATCGCATGAGCAGTATTCCGCAGGACTTTGATCCCGAACTTTCCGAAGACTTCGATAGTGCTCACCGCGAATATGCGCGGTTACGGCGCGAATGCCCGGTGGCGCACACAGATGGTCTGGGCAGTTTCTGGGCGTTGACGCGGTATGAAGACGTGAAGCGCGCGGCATCGGATTCGGCCACGTTCATCACCTCGAAGCAGAACGTGATCCCCAAAGTGGCCTTCACCGGCCGACGTCCGCCACTGCATCTCGATCCGCCAGAACATACGCCTTATCGCAAGGCGCTTAATCCGCTGCTGTCGCCCGCGCGCTCGGAGAGCTTTGCGCCACGGGCGCGCGAGTTGACGCGCGAATTTCTCGCGCCGATGGTGGCAAACGGCGGGGGGGATATCTGCGTCGAATTTTCCAGCCACTTGCCGGTCCATATCTTCGGCGAATGGATGCGCATGCCGCAGGATTTGCTGGGCGAACTGCACGATGCAGGCCGGGCTTTTGTGTTGGCCGTGCATCTGAGCGACGTTGAAAAGACCAAGGAAACCAGCCTGCGGTTGTACGAGATGGCGCGTGGGTTGATCGCACTGCGGCGGGAACATCCGCAAGATCCTGCCATCGATCCGACCAGCGCCCTGATTGCCGCGCGCCACAACGGTGAGCCACTGCCCGAAGAATTGTTGGTGGGGACGGTCCGTCAGGTGTTGCTGGTGGGGATCGTTGCGCCGCTGGTGATGATCGGCGCAATTTGTGTCCACTTGTGCCGTCATCCCGAATTGCAACAGGAACTGCGCGCCAAGCCCGAACTGTGGCCAGCGGCGATCGAGGAATTTCTGCGGCTTTATTCGCCTTATCGTGGCTTTGCCCGAACCCCGGTGCAGGATGTTGAGCTGGGCGGGCGCACCATCCCTGCAGGCGATGCAATTGCGCTGCTCTATTGTTCGGCGAACCGCGATGAAACCGTGTTTCCTGACCCTGACTCGTTCATTATGAACCGTCCGAATATTTCAGACAGTTTGGCGTTCGGGCGCGGGCCGCACAATTGCCCGGGGTTGCACCTTGCCAGGATGCAATTGCGGGTGGCGATGGAAGAAATCATGGCCGCCACGCCCAACGGGTTTGAGCTGGACGGCGATATCGCGATGAGCCGCTGGCCCGAAATCGGCCCAATCAAGGTGGCGTTGCGCTTCCTCTGATTTGCGTTAGTTTTGGCGACGATGACCAACCTGATTACGCGCAACCCAACGCTGGATGATGTGGCCGCTCATGCCGAAGTTTCTTCGGCAACGGTCAGCCGTTTCATCAACAATCCCGCGGTGGTGGCCAATGCAACGGCCGAGCGGATCAAAGCTGCGATCGAGGCCACGGGCTATATCCCGAATTTGCTGGCTGGCGGCTTGGCTTCGTCGAAATCCAAGATGGTGGCGGTGCTGATCCCGCACTTGGTCGATTCGATCTTTAACGACACGATCGAAACCATGGTCAATGAACTTGCCGCGTCGGGTTTGAACGTGATGATGGGGCTAACCGGGCTGCTGCCGGGCCGGGAAGGGGAAATGATCCGCGCTGCGCTCAGCCGGCGGGTGGATGCGATCATTTCCACTGGCCCGCTTGATGCGGAAACCGAAGCATTGGTACGGCGTTGTCCGGCCCTGTTCATCCAAGTCTGGGATCTGCCCGATGATCCGCCCGGGATTGCGGTGGGGTTCCGGCACCGCGACGTTGGCCGCGATATCGCCCGATTTCTGACCTCGCGCGGGTATCGCCGCCCGCATCTTGTAACGGCCCCCGGTTCACGCGCGATGTTGCGGCGCGATGGCTTTGTCGAAGAATGGCAGGCCCAGAATGGCGGCCCGGTCAGCGAAGCGGACGTTGAAATACCCACCCGATTTGGTCAGGCGCGCCGGGTTTTTGCCGATATGCGCCGGATGGAGGAACAGCCAGATGTGGTGGTGTGCGGATCGGACTATCTGGCGCAGGGCCTGATTATCGAGGCGCAGGCAGCCGGCTTGCGGGTGCCGGATCAGCTTGCAGTGTTCGGTTTCGGTAATTCGTCGATCGCCGGCGATATGCGTCCGACGATCACCACGGTCGATATCGATGGTGCCCGGATTGCGCGTGAGGCGATCGCCGCGATCCGCCGCCGCGCGGCCGGCGAACCGCTATCTAGCCGTTCGGTTGACGTGGGTTTCCGTCTGATCGCCCGCGAAAGTGCCTGATTTCAGGGCTGTTTTCCCGGTGTAGCTGGCTTGCCAAACCCGCGTTCGGCCAACCAGCCTTGCATGCGGGTGAACCACATATCTGGTTTCATCTGGAATGCGGGCACGTCAAACACGTGTAGTTCGCTATGCCGCCCGGCTTGACGCCACAGCGCGTCGAGCGCGAACAGGCCGTCGGTAACCGGCCCGTGCCCGGCTTCAACCGCAATGAACAGTGGCGGCGCATCGGTTGGCACGGCCACGTCGATCAGCGACGGGCCATAGACCGATACCAGAAATGCTGGCCCGGGTTCGTTGCCGCGCCGCAGCAGTGCGCCAATCGCCACGCCGCCTCCCGCCGATGTCCCCAGCATGCCAATGCGGTTTGGATCGATGCCATACTGCGCGGCCTGCCCGCGGATCAGGCGCAGCGCGGTGCGCGCATCTTCTACTGCCAGATCCAGCACTCGCGTCAGTGCAGGATCGTCCGGTGCCGGATTGGCGTTGGCGTGGTGAATTGCCAAGGCTGGGAATTCGGGTTGTGGCGATTGGCCGCTGGCGGGCGCTGCGGGGGAGGGCGCCGGAGCTGGCGGGGGCAATTGCAGCACGCGGTATTTCAGGCGGAATACCGCCACACCGGCGGCATTGAAACGGCGGACCAGTTCGGCATCGTCGCCGAGTTGCCGCAATCCACCGCCCGGCAGAATGATCACCGCGGTGCCGGTGGCCTGAGCAGCAGCAGGCAGGTGGACCGAGTATTCCGGGCTGACGACGTTATACGTTATCGCCCGGCCATCGGGGCGTGCCGCAGTTGTTTCAGGCAAAGCCCAGCTTTCCGAACCCGGGGCCTTGCCCGGACCATAGAGCTTCACCACGGTTGGTCCTTCGGCTTGCGCCGCTAGGGTCGATGGTGCGAGCGCAACCATGCTGGCCACAACCGCGGCGAATGCGGGGAAAGAAGGTTTGCGCACGATGGTCAGGCTCCGTGATCGGGGCTGCCGGATCGGATACCGTTCCGGCGCGATGAGGCCATTTCATGGAAACGGGCGCAAAGCGCTAGTCTGGACTGCGCAAAACCTGTCGGTTGCGTGCACCGTGCTGTGCAAAACTGGACGCTGCAAGATTAACGGCCGGGGGCGCAATCAGTTGGCTGGTTCCCTGCGGCCTGCTCCAATGGGCGAAGAACTGGCAAGCAGCGGCGTAATATTCGCGGTTTTGTGGGTGGACTGGCTGGGGCGGCAGGATTCGAACCTGCGAATGCCGGTACCAAAAACCGGTGCCTTACCACTTGGCGACGCCCCAGCAGACGGGCGGCTCATAGCAGGACTTTA
>JBDKLL010000095.1:0-2687 GCA_039795595.1 Pseudomonadota bacterium | reverse complement strand
AGATGACGGTCGAACTCGATAACCCGTACATCCTGATCCACGAAAAGAAGCTGTCGAACCTGCAGTCGATGCTGCCGGTGCTCGAAGCGGTGGTCCAGTCGGGCCGTCCGCTGCTGATCATCGCCGAAGACATCGAAGGCGAAGCGCTGGCCACCCTCGTGGTGAACAAGCTGCGTGGCGGGCTGAAGATCGCTGCGGTCAAGGCTCCGGGCTTCGGTGATCGCCGCAAGGCCATGCTGCAGGACATCGCGATCCTCACCCAGGGTGAAATGATCAGCGAAGATCTGGGCATCAAGCTTGAAACCGTCACGCTCGGCATGCTTGGCCAGGCCAAGCGCGTGTCGATCGACAAGGACAACACCACGATCGTCGATGGCGCCGGTGCGCAGGACGAAATCAAGGCTCGGGTCGAACAGATCCGCGCCCAGATCGAAACCACCACTTCGGACTATGACCGTGAAAAGCTGCAAGAACGTCTGGCCAAGCTGGCCGGCGGGGTTGCCGTGATCAAGGTTGGCGGCGCGACCGAAGTCGAAGTGAAGGAACGCAAGGACCGCGTCGACGATGCGCTACACGCTACCCGCGCTGCGGTTGAAGAAGGCATCGTCCCCGGCGGCGGCACCGCGCTGCTCTACGCCACCAAGGCGCTGGATGGCCTCAAGGGTGCGAACGACGATCAGACCAAGGGCATCGACATCGTCCGCAAGGCGATCATGGCCCCGGTGCGTCAGATTGCTGAAAACGCCGGCCATGATGGCGCGGTGGTTTCGGGCAACCTGCTGCGTGAAGGCAACGAAGCCCAGGGCTTCAATGCTGCCACCGACACGTATGAAAACCTCAAGGCTGCCGGCGTGATCGACCCGACCAAGGTTGTGCGCACCGCGCTGCAGGATGCTGCTTCGGTGGCCGGCCTGCTGATCACCACTGAAGCCGCGATTTCGGAACGTCCGGACGACAAGCCCGCGATGCCTCCGATGGGCGGCGGCATGGGCGGCATGGGCGATATGGGCTTCTAAGCCCGAACACCTAAGCCTGCGAACATCCGGGGCCGGGAGGAGCGATCCTCCCGGCCCTTTTTGTGCCTGTTTCAGGCTTCAGGGTGGGTATCGGCACGCAAGCTGCGGCAGGGCAAGCGCAGCGGCAGTGTACGCGGCTTAAACCGGGCGGTGTTTTACCGTTTAGGGCAAGGTATGATGTTGCCCGTCGGACCTCCTAAATTGCGCGCTGCTGTAAGGCGCGAAGCCGGGCACACTTATGCTGCCAGAACCTGGCGCAGCGTGCCTGACGATCGGCAAAATTTGACATCGAGTCGCGACCTAAATATTCTTACAGGTGAAAATAGCGCGGATTTCTGCGGTTTTCGGGCCCAAACAGGTTCGGGAGTTGTTGAAAGCGTTAGATAAATTGCAAGCACCTGCGAGTTAATACGTAGCGACATATGGCGGGATTTTTCACACGACTGATTGGGCTGACCGCGCTTGCGAGCAGCGCCATTGTCCCGTTTGCCGTGGCGCAGGCCGATCCGCTTGAACTGCAGTTCGATCGGGCCTTTTCGGAGGCCCGTCCGGTCCCGCAAACCAAGTCCCCACAAACCAGCCGCACCGGCAGTGCGGTGCGTGCCACCACGGTGCCGCGGGCGCGCCAGATTGCACCGGCATCCCCGGTGGTTGCCGTGGCAACTGCGCCGTCCGCTGCGTCCGCAACGATCACGCCGCGCCCGGTGGCGACCATTGCCGTGCGGACGCTTGCACCAGCTTCGCGCCCCGCGACGATCGCGCCGAAATCCGCCAACCTGCAAAAACCGATGCCGGTGCGTGCGTGGCTGGCCGCGGCAGGCCCGCAGCAGGCCGCGCGGACCGAATTCGAAGCACAACTGGTGTCGCTGGCCAATGCCAGCCAAGGCCGGATTGGCGTAGCGGCGATGGATATCGCCACCGGCAATAGCGTGGCGGTGCTTGGTGATCAGCCGTTCCCGATGGCTTCGACCAGCAAGATTGCGATTGTTGCGACGTTCCTGGACGGCGTTGACAAAGGCCGCTGGGAATTGACCGATCGCTTTCCGATGATGATGCCGGTGGGTTCGGCCCGGTTCTCAGGTGCGAAGGCTCCGGTTCGTGCGGGGCAAGTGCTGCCCGCGACCACCCTGATCGAACTGGCGCTGACCCGCAGCGATAACCACGCGACCGATGCCTTGCTGGCCGTGGTCGGCGGCCCGCAGGCGGTGAGCCGCTGGATCAAGAGCACCGGGATCAGCGGCCTGCGGCTGGACCGCGATATCGCCACCTTGGTGCGTGACGATGGCCAATACGATCCTGCGCGGATGGTTGATCCGCGCGATAGCGCAACCCCGCTGGCGATGGTTCAGCTGCTGGAAGGCCTGTACGAAGGGCAGTGGCTGAGCAAGTCGAGCCGCGGCGTGCTGATCGGGGCGATGGAACGGTGCCTGACCGGCCGTCACCGGATCCGCGCGGGCCTGCCCGTGGGCACGCGGGTGGCACACAAGACTGGCACGCTCAACAACACGGCCAGCGATGTCGGCTTCATTCATACCCCCGATGGACGGGTGCTGGCGGTGGCGATCTATGTCACCGGGCAGGGTGGCCGGGCCAATCGCGATAGCCGGATCGCCACGATCGCCCGCGCGATCTTTGATGGGTACCAGACCGACAGCGCCAGCGTGCGCCGCA
>JBDKLL010000094.1:0-5190 GCA_039795595.1 Pseudomonadota bacterium | reverse complement strand
CCCCCGCCACCCTTTTCCCCCCTTCAAACTGATCATTTGTGGACTGGACAGGCCCCATGAATTTCCTCTCGAAGCACTCTGCCGAGCCAGCCACCGCGATTTCGCGGCAGGACAATTACCTTGCAAAGGACATCCTGCTCAAGGAAGCCGCCAACCCGTCCTACGTGCGCAAGACCATCCTGCTGACTTGCGCCGGGATCCTTGGGTTCGTGTTGTGGTCGACCGTGGCGAAAGTCGATGTTGTCACCCGCGCCCCGGGGCAGCTCGCCCCGCTGTCGGCGGTGCAGGTAATCCAGCACCTGGATGGCGGGCGGATTCGCGCGATCAATGTGGCCGATGGCCAGCGGGTGCGGCGCGGTGCGGTGCTGATGACGCTGGATGACAGCGAAGTGCAGGCCGATCTGGAAACCAGCCGGGCGCGGTACTGGGCGCTTTATGGCCGGCACCAGCGGCTGCGTTCGTTCATTACCGGGGCAGCCCCGAATTTTTCGGTGATCCCGGAAAAGTATCGGCAGTTCGCGCAGGAAGAAGCAACGATCCTGTCGATCGCGCAAGGATCGCGGGCGGATGAACTGCGGGTGATCCGCGCCCAGCAGCACCAGGCCGCGGCCGAAGCGACGGCGGTGCAGGAACTGGCAGATATCCGCGGCGATCTGGCCCGGGAAAAACTGGTCAGCCGGACATCCTATCTCGATACGGTGCGGGTGTTGAACCAGCTCAAGGGGCAGCAGCAGGCGCTGGGCTATCAGGCGTCATCGGTGAATTCCGGCCGCAACCGGGATGCCGCTGATCAGATGGGGCAGGTTTCGACCGAGCTGGCCCAGCTAGATGAACAGGTCAAGAAACTCGAAGCCCGGCTGGCGCGGATGCAGATCGTCGCGCCGTTGGATGGCGTGGTGCAAGGGCTGGCCTATCGCACCGTTGGTGGGGTGATCGCGCCCGGTGCGCAAGTGATGAACATCGTGCCGGTGGAAGATACGATCGAAGCCGATGTGCGCGTGGCTGCATCGGATATCGGGCACATCAAGATCGGGCAGCCGGTCCGGCTTAAGATCTCGACGTACGATTTCCTGCGCTATGGGACGCTGGCGGGCAAAGTCAGCATGATTTCTGCCAACAGCACCGTCACCGATCGGGGTGAGGTCTATTATCTGGCCCGGGTTGCGGTCGATCGTAAGACGGCGGCCGGCGGCCTTTCTGGCAAGACTTTGCTGTCCGGGATGAGCGTGGAAACCGATATCGTGACCGATCGGCAGTCGGTGCTGCATTACTTGCTGGCCCCGGTGTTCCGCGCCGTTGAGGGCGCGTTCGGCGAACGCTAGGCGATCTCTTGGCCGCCCCGTTCCCCTCGCTGGTCAGGGCTGCCGCGGGCAGCGACGATGTTCGCGCGCTGCTGTCCGCGCGCCAGCGCGAGATCATGGATCTGGTGGCGCGGGGGCTGACCAACAAGGAAATCGCCCAACAACTGGGATTGACCGATGGCACGGTCAAACAGCACCTCGCCGCGATTTTCCCCAAGCTGGGGGTGCGCAACCGTACTTGGGCGGTTGCGATGTGGCATCAAGCCTCTCCTGAAACGGCACCGTCCGATGCCGCGGGGCCTCGGGCAATCGGGGGCGCTGCGCCGGGCTTGCCGGGATATGGCCAGGCGGAATTGGCATCAAGCGGGCATGGCACTGGTTCAGGCAGCGGCGATCGGCATGGCCTGCGCGAAGCAGGGGCTGGTCAGCCACTTGCAGATAGCGCCGTGGTGGCTTTGCCCAGCCGGCTGGTGGCGAGCGTGGCCGTGGCCTTGCCAGCATCGGATGGCGATGCACACGGCGATCGCAGCGGTGCATCATTACAGGTCGCTGGCACGATCATTGCCGCCTGCCGGGCATGGGCGGCGGTGTTCGAAGGCGATTTGCGGGTTGATGGCGCGCGCTGCGTGATGGTGACATTCGGATACCCGCGCGCGCATCTCGATGATGTCGATCGGGCCGTGGCCTTCGCCGAAACTGTCCGCAGCGATCTGCGCACCCGGCGCGGGATCGCGGTGCGGATCGGCATCGATGCCGGGCAGGATGCCTTGTGCCTGTGCGGCGATGCCATTCTGATGTCGCAGACCGCCTGGAACAGCCTGATGCTGGTCGTGCAAGCCGAAGACGATAGCGTTGTGTTGACCCCGCGCACCCAAAGGTTGCTGCCCAGCGCACCCGATGGCGCCGGTGCTGTCCCGCCGGGTGCCAGCACATGGGCCGACCTGTTTGCCCGGGCACCGTTCGTGCGTGAAGCCGAAGCCGCGCTGGCCCATTCGCGGATCAGCTGGTTTGCGGTCGAAGCCTGGCCGCTGCCATCGGCCAAACACTTGCTGGATGCCTGGCAGACCTCGCCAGTGGGCACCAAAACCCAGCAGGTGGTGTTGCGGATGCCATCGGCAATCGACGGCGATGTCGAACAAGTGCTGCTCGAACAACTGCGCGCCCAGTTGCCGGCGCTGGGCCGGGCCAAACAACGCGCAGCCGATCTGGGCTGGTGGTTGCATGCACTGGCGCAAGAAGGCCCGCTTTCGGTGCTGGTTTACGGCTGGCACGAAACCACCACGTTCGCAGCGTTGCTCAGCGCGGCCGCGCTTGATGAACTGGCCAACTGCCCGGTGGTGTTCCTCCTCGGACCGCAAGCGATCCCGGGCGCACCGCGTCTGATGGTGCGATCGCTGGATTCGCGCGGACGCAAACCGCTGGTTGGCAAGGTTCACGAAACCGCGCTGCACGATCAGGCTGGCGATACGTCCAGTTATTGCCCGGATATCGTCGCGCTATGCGACCAGATCGATACCCCGGGCCAAAAAGTGCTTGGCCTGGTGCTGCAATATCGGCGCTGTACCCCACAATTCCTGTCGCATCAGCTTGAATTGTCGGGGGCCGCGCTCGACCAACGGCTTGATCGGCTGGTCGGTCTTGGACTGGTGGCGCAATGGCCGGATGGTTCGATCCGCCTGCGTGATTTGCGCACCGAAACCGCGCTGCGGCACCAGCTCTCGGATATGCCAAAAGTTATATGACGATCGGCCGGTTGGTCGCCCCTGTTTTGGCCCTGTAATAGTAAGTTTGAAGTAAGAACTTATGACTCGGTTCGATTTCGGACCGGGTGGTCACAAGACCGATTGGGGACATTCCATGGCTGAAGATGCAACCGCCGGTACCGGAACGACTGTTCAGGACGGCCAGATCCTTGATGATCTGACCAATTTGCAGAACGCCGCCCCCGCGCTTGACGGGACGGTTGATGCCACGGTCGATGCCTCGACCAGCGGCGATGCCCCGCCGGATAACCCTAGCCAGCAGGACAGCAACTTTTCAGGCACCAGCAGCACGCTCGATCTCGGTTCATCCACGCTCGACACAACGGTCACCAATGAAGTGCCCGCTGGTACGAGCAGCGGGCTGGGCGGCGCGGATTCCGGCACTGCGCTCGATGGCACCAGCGCTGATGGCACGGGCAACGGCGGGACCGCTGGCACTGCGGCGACAACGGGTGCCGGCGGTACGGCCGATGCCACCGCCACCGGGCAGAGCGATGGCACTACGGCGCTGACCGGGGCCGATGGCACTGGCGCCACCGGTTCGACCAGTACCGATGGGGGGGCAAGCACGACCCAGACCCAAACTGCGACCGGGACCGATGGCACGGCCACCACGGCCGACACCACGACAACCACCGCCGCAACAACAACGCAAAACGCTACCGCTAGCAGCACTGCCAATGGTGGCGATGCCATTCCCGGCACCGCCACCACCGATACCGCGCCTGCCCTGGTCGGCGGTAGTGCCGCACCGCCCGTCGGGACCACGTCCGGTGCGGTCAGCGAAGCGCCCGGGTTGACGATCAGCAAGGCGGTCGATCAGGTGCTGGGCAGCGATGGTCAGACCAAAGCCGTCGTTTCGGCGGCGGGCGATCAGGTCACCTTCTCGGTCACGGTCAGCAACACCGGCAATACCCTGCTCAGCAACGTCACGATCAGCGATCCGTTGGCCAGCGGTGGGATCATCGCTGCGGGGATCCAGCTCGCACCGGGCGAAACGGCAACATATACCTTCAGCTATGCGGTGACCCAGCAGGACATCACCACGGCGGGCGGCGGCGATAATCTGCTCGACAGTTCATCGTCGGTGGTATCCGATCAGACCGCGTTGGTCAGCGCCGATGCGGGGGTGGCGATCGCGTCGGCCACGCCGGTGTTCACCAACACCAGCGTCGATGCCAACGGCACCCCGCTTTACACTTTCTCCTATGCTGAAAATTCCGCCAGCGGTGCAGTGCTTGGCACGGTCAGCGCCAGTGATGCCGATGGCAATGCGCTCACCTACAGCATCACCGGGGGCAACCCCAACGGTTGGTACGCCATCGACTCCGCAACCGGTGCCATCACGTTGACGGCTGCCGGCGCGGCTTCGCTCGCTAATGATTTCGAACAGGCACCCAACAGCCAAACGCTCACTGTGGCGGTGTCCGATGGGACCGCCGTCACCACGATTCAGGTCGCGCTGGGCGAAACCAACGTCAACGATAATCCCCCCGTCATCACCAGTGATCCGCAAAGCGGCACCGTTACCGATGATGGGACGCAAACGATCGGCGGAACGATCAGTGCGGCGGATCTCGATGCCGGCACGAGCCTGACCTTTTCCGGCAGCGCCAGCGGCACTTATGGCGTGTTCGCGATCGATCCGATTACCGGACGCTGGACTTACACGCTCGATAACGCCGCCAACCAGGCACTGGCCGAAGGCGAAACCCATACCGAAACCTTTACGGTTACCGTCACCGACAACAATGGTACGAGCACCACGCAGGCCGTTACCGTCACGGTAGTCGGCACCAACGATGTGCCGGTGATCAACGGCGCGCTGCAAACCGCCACCCTCACCGAAGACACCGCGGGCAGTGCCAGCGGCACCATTGTCGCCAGCGATGTCGATAACGGTGCGGTGCTGGCCTATTCTGGCAATGCCAATGGCGCGTATGGTACTTTCGCGATCGATCCGGCAACTGGGCAATGGGTCTATACCGTCAATGCCGGCGCAGTGCAGGCGCTGGCGGCGGGCGAGAGCCATGATGAAACGTTCACGGTGACGGTGACCGACGATCAGGGCGCGACCGCGACCCAGGTGGTGACCGTGACGGTGACGGGGACGAACGACGCGCCGG
>JBDKLL010000093.1:0-4453 GCA_039795595.1 Pseudomonadota bacterium | reverse complement strand
AGAGGGCGGATAGCGCGTTTGGCAAGGCCTGCCAATGCGCCAGCGCAAGGTTTTACCGGAAGCCGAGATTCCGCAAGGCGAAGTGGATCTGGTAGGTGTTGCCTTTCTGGGCATCGCCGGTGGCCACGAAATCGCGCCGCCACGTGAACGACAGTTCGAGGCAATCATCTTGATAAGCCACGCCGAGGCGCGTGCGCAGTGGCTGGAAGCCATCGGCCGAGGTCAGCGTGGGGTCTTCGCTCTGGCTGGTCAGATCGACGACGCCCGATCCGAACACCGACCAGAACCGGGCAAACCCGACCCGCCCGGCGGCGCGCAATTCCTGCCGATCGCGCAAGTCTTCGATCCCGGCCCCGATATTCCGGTTGAGCCGCAGATAGCCAAGTTCAAGATACGTCCGTTCATTGCCCACTGCCGCGTCGAATTCGTTGCGCCGCACCGCAAGGCTATCCTTGTCGAGCCGGAACCTGTGGGTCACCTTGACCAAGTCCTTGAAGCGCACTTCGCTGCGCCCGACCACATCCGAGGTGCGATTGCTTAACCCGGTGCCGTCCGGCAGCAGCGAAACCCGCGTGGTCAGGCGATACGATTGCCCGATCGTGCTGGTAATCCGCCAGTCGGGGCGTTCCCACTGCCAATCGAACCCATATGTGAAGCGGACTCCGTCCTCAATCCGGTCGTAACCGGGAAAGCGGTTCAATGCGAACAGGTTGGAATCTTCAAGGTCGATCGCGCGGGCGTCTTCATTGGGGATTTCGAGGTTGCGGATCGTCGGCGTGGCGACAACCTGCAACCGTGGGATCAGCACTTGGCTGCCGCCCATAAACCCGCCGACCAGCGGCCACTTCACGTCCATCGCGGTGGCGGCGAAGGCGCGCGATTGCCAGCCCGGGTTGCCGCGGTAAATCGCGGTCGCGGTCAGCGCATTTTCATCCGAGTGATACGCATCGCCGCGCGCCAGTGCGGTTAGCGTCACTTCCTGACCCATCGCTGTCAGTCGGCGCAGATCCCAGCGGCCCGCGATGAAAGCACGTTGGGTATCCTGACCACTGGTGCGGGTTACCGCAAGGCTGTTGGCCTGCACTTCAAATCGGCCGCCCAGCAGCGGATCGGCCAACCGCCGGCGATAATCGACCAGCGGCAGGGCCACCGGGACCAACCCTTGCCGGTCTCCGACCCGCAAGGTTTGCGTGGCCCAGCCTTGCAGCGAGAAATAACTGTTCTGGTCAACCCGTTCGAGATCGATGGTCGAACGCAGGCGATCGTCGCGGCTGATGTCATAGCGGCGCAGGAAGGTGCGGTCCGAAGCAAGCCGGCCGGAAAACGTCAGGCTCCAGTTGGGATCGAACTGGAACCGCCCGTTGGTGTAAAGGTAGCCGCGAAAATCCTTCTGGCTATCGGCCAGCGCCGTGCCGATCGGGATCCGCGAACTGCGCGTGACAAACCCGGTCACCTGATAGGCACCCTTGCTGTCGAGCGAACGATACTGCCCTTGCACCATCGGTAATGCGCCGGTGTAGACATAGCCGGTCAGCGCCAGATCCTTGTTGCCTGACAGGCGCTGGTACCACGTTTGCGAAAATTCGACGCCGTTCGATGCCGATAACCGCACATCCGGGATCAGCAGGCCCGAAATCGGGCGGCCATCGGTGGTTAGCACCAGCCCCGGCAGCGGGAGCAGGCGCGCGCCGAACAGTTCCAGGCTGGCACCGTAAAACCGCACCCGGCGTTCATCAGGATCATACACCACGCGCCGCGCGGTTACCCGCCAACTGGGCTTGCGCGGGCAGCCCTTGTTATCCTCTACCGCGCAGGCGGTGTAGGCGGCCGAATGCAGGACAATGTCGCCATTGTCGATCCGCTCGCCTTTGGTTGCCGCCAGTCGCCCGCCTTCGCGCAGCGCCAGCAGCATGTTTTCCATCGCCCCGATTTTCAGTTCGTCGGTTAGTTCGATCCGGTCGGTGAACAGTTGGTTGCCGTCAGCATCGACGAACCGGATGTTGCCGGTGGCCACGATCTGACCGGTCTTGCGGTCCCACGTGATCTGATCGCCGCGTACCGATTGACCTGCGCGCCGCAACACGACGTTGCCGAAAACGCTGACCAGTTCGGTATTGTTGTCATAGCTGGCCCCGTTCGCTTCGAACGCGATCGGGGTGGCGGCAGCCGGTGCAGCCGCAGTGGGTTGTTCGGCGGGGGCTGGCGCGGCTTGGGCCAGCACCAGACCCGGCGCAGCAACCACGGCAGCGGCCAAGGCGGCAACGCTGATGCGCATACGGACGGGGAACGGCAACCGGGGCTGCGGGGTAGGGAGCATGGGTTGCCTATCGCACCGCCCGCGCCTAACTGCAATCCACGCCAACATCCTGCCTGCACAGATTGTCGCAGGCCAACGTTTCCGTGTGGAGCCATGATGCAGATCGAATTCATTTCCGGCACCCCTGCTGCCGCAACCAGCCCGATTGCCCGGATCGTCAATCAGGACGCCTTGCCCGCTGATCTTGAAGCGGTGCTGGTAGAAGGCGCGCGGGCCAATCGCTTTTCGGGCAAAGTGGGGCAGGTGTTCGAAGGCTTTGTCAGCCGCGATGGCGCAGTGGTGCGTGCTGCCCTTGCAGGGGCCGGGGCAAGCGATGCGGCCGATCGCCCGGCGGCGCTTGAACGCGCTGGTGCAGCGCTGGCGGCCAAGTATCTGGCATCTGGCGAAACCGCGCTGACGCTTGATTTTTCCGCCTCTGGCCTTGGCGCTGCCGATGTGGCGGCGGTGCTGCTGGGCGCGCGGCTGCGCAGTTGGCGGCACGATGCCTATCGCACCAAGCTGCCCGATGACCACAAGGTTTCGCTTACCACAATCCGCGTTGCCGGTGCGCCGGATGGAGCGCAAGCCGCGTGGCAAATCGAAGCTGCGCTGGCCGAAGGGGTTGAATTCACCCGCGAACTGGTGACCGAACCCGCCAACATCATCTACCCCACCAGCTTTGTTGAACGGGCCCAAGCCCGGCTGGCCGGAACGGGCATTACGGTGCGGGTGCTGGGCCGCGGCGAGATGGCGGCACTGGGCATGGGCGCACTGCTGGGCGTGGCGCAAGGTTCGCTGCGCGAACCGCAATTGCTGGTGATGGAATGGAACGGCGGCCCCGCCGGTGGCAAGCCAACTGCCTTTGTCGGCAAGGGCGTGACGTTCGACACAGGCGGGATCTCGCTCAAGCCGGCGGCCGGCATGGAAGATATGAAATGGGACATGGGCGGCGCGGGCGCGGTGGCCGGCACCATGCTGGCGCTGGCCAAGCGCAAGGCCAAGGCAAACGTCGTGGGGATTTGCGGGCTGGTGGAAAATATGCCCGATGGCGGCGCACAGCGCCCCGGCGATGTCGTTACCTCGATGTCGGGGCAGACGATCGAAGTCATCAACACCGATGCCGAAGGGCGCTTGGTGCTGTGCGATGCGATTACCTGGACCCAGCGGGAATTTGCTCCCAGCGCGGTGATCGATCTGGCGACGCTGACCGGCGCGATGATCATTTCGCTCGGCCACGAACACGGTGGGTTGTTCGCCAATGATGATGCGCTGGCGGCCAAGCTGCTTGGGGCCGGGGCAGCATCAGGGGACAAGCTGTGGCGGTTCCCGATGGGCCCGGCTTATGACAAACTGATCGACAGCCCGATTGCCGATATGAAGAACGTTGGCCCGCGCGAAGGCGGATCGATCACCGCGGCGCAGTTTATCCAGCGCTATGTTGATAAGGGCACGCCGTGGGCGCACCTCGATATCGCCGGGATGGTCTGGGCCAGCAAACCGGGTGCAACCTGGGACAAGGGCGCAACCGGGTTCGGCGTGCGGATCCTGGATCGCTTCGTGCGCGATCACCTGGAAGGCTGAACGGGTTGAAGGTCGATTTCTACCAGTTGGGCGAAACGCCCGCCGAAGGGGCGTTGCCGCTGATTGCGCGCAACACCTTGAAGGCGGGTGAACGCCTGCTGGCAGTATCGGCAGACGATGCCCAGCTGGTTCGGATCAGCGATGCCTTGTGGGCGCTGAAAGATAGCTTTCTGGCCCACGGTATCGCAGGTGCCCCCCATCAGGACCGCCAGCCGATCCTGTTGTCCGATACTACCGAACCGGCGAACGGTGCGCGTTATGTTGCGTTGGCGGATGGGGTTTGGCGCGATGCCGCACTGGCGTTCGAGCGCGTGTTCCTGCTGTTCGATGGGGCCACGATTGATGCCGCGCGCGCCACGTGGCGGATGCTGGACGGGCGGGATGGGCTGGAACGCAATTTCTGGCGGCAGGAAGCCGGAAAGTGGATCAAGGCAGCCTGATCGCACGGGCTTGACCTTGCGGCGGCGCACAAACCTCGCTAGGGGCGCGCCAACTTCCCAAAACCCAATCAGCGCAAGGAACACCCCATGGCGGTTACCCGCACCTTTTCGATCATCAAGCCCGACGCGACCCGCC
>JBDKLL010000092.1:0-5490 GCA_039795595.1 Pseudomonadota bacterium | reverse complement strand
CCTTGACGAGCACGTTGAAGCTTTCGGGAATGCCGGCTTCGAAGGTGTCGTCACCCTTGACGATCGCTTCGTACACCTTGGTGCGGCCGACCACGTCGTCCGATTTCACCGTCAGCATTTCTTGCAACGTGTATGCCGCGCCATAGGCCTGCAGCGCCCACACTTCCATTTCCCCGAAGCGCTGGCCACCGAATTGGGCCTTACCGCCCAGCGGCTGCTGGGTAACAAGGCTGTAAGGGCCGATCGAACGGGCGTGGATCTTGTCGTCGACCAAGTGGTGCAGTTTCAGCACGTACTTGCAGCCCACGGTGACCTTGCGGTCAAACGCTTCGCCGGTGCGCCCGTCAAACAGCGTGACCTGGCCAGATTCGTCCAGCCCGGCCTTGCGCAGCATGGCGGTGACATCGGCTTCCACCGCGCCGTCGAACACCGGCGAGCCCATCGGCACGCCGCCGCGGACGTTCTCGGCCAGTTCGACGATCGCTTCATCGCTGCGGGCATCGAGTTCAGCGGCATAGTTTTCGCCGTAGATGTCCTTGAGCAGCGCCCGCACCGCTTCCGGCGGCTGGCCGGCTTGCGGGTTGGGATTGGCTTCGCGCCATGCGTCCAGCGCATCGCCGATCTTGCGGCCAAGGCCGCGCGCGGCCCAGCCAAGGTGCGTTTCGAAGATCTGCCCGACGTTCATGCGCGAGGGCACGCCCAGCGGGTTGAGCACGAAATCGACCGGGGTGCCGTCTTCGAGGAACGGCATGTCTTCCTGCGGCAGGATGCGGCTGATGATGCCCTTGTTGCCGTGACGGCCGGCCATCTTGTCGCCCGGCTGCAGCTTGCGCTTCACCGCGACGAAGACCTTGACCATCTTGAGCACGCCCGGGGCGAGTTCGTCGCCACGTTCGAGCTTTTCCTTGCGATCTTCGAACTTCTCTTGGATCGCCTTGACGGCGGCATCGTACTGGGTCTTGACCGCTTCGAGTTGGGCCTGAACCTTGTCGTCAGCCACGGCGAACTTCCACCATTCGTGGCGTTCGACTTCACCCAGCAGGTCCTCGGTGATGTCGGCGCCCTTCTTGATCCCCTTCGGGGCAGCTGCGGCAACCTGGCCGAGCAGCATATCCTTGAGGCGATTGTAAGTGGCGCGGTTCAGAATGCCGCGTTCGTCTTCGCGGTCCTTGGCGAGGCGTTCGATTTCCTCGTTCTGGATCGCGCGGGTACGGTCATCAACTTCGATGCCGTGGCGGTTGAACACGCGCACTTCCACCACGGTGCCCGAAACGCCCGGCGGCAGCCGCAGCGAAGTGTCGCGCACATCGCTGGCCTTTTCGCCGAAGATCGCACGCAGCAGCTTTTCTTCCGGGGTCATCGGCGATTCACCCTTCGGGGTGATCTTGCCAACCAGAATGTCGCCCGGATGCACTTCGGCACCGATGTAGACGATCCCGGCTTCGTCGAGGCTGCGCAGCGATTCTTCGCCCACGTTCGGAATGTCGCGGGTGATGTCTTCCGGCCCGAGCTTGGTGTCGCGGGCCATGACTTCGAATTCTTCGATGTGGATCGAGGTGAACACGTCGTCCTTGACGATGCGTTCGCTGATCAGGATCGAGTCTTCGTAGTTGTAACCGTTCCACGGCATGAACGCGACGAGCACGTTGCGGCCCAGCGCCAGTTCGCCCAGTTCGGTTGAAGGACCGTCGGCAATGATATCGCCCTGTTCGATCAGGTCGCCCACCTTCACCAGCGGCTTCTGGTTGATGCAGGTCGACTGGTTCGAGCGTTCGAACTTCTGCAGGGTGTAGATATCGACGCCCGACTGGCCGGCTTCGATTTCACCCGACACGCGGATCACGATGCGGCTGGCGTCAACCTGATCGACCACGCCGGGGCGCAGGGCGACGATCGCCGCGCCCGAATCGCGCGCCACGGTGCCTTCCATGCCGGTGCCGACGAACGGCGCATCGGCCTTCACCAGCGGCACGGCCTGGCGCTGCATGTTCGAGCCCATCAGTGCGCGGTTGGCGTCGTCGTTTTCGAGGAACGGGATCAGCGATGCCGCCACTGAAACCAGCTGCTTGGGCGAAACGTCCATCAGGGTGACCTGATCGCGCGGCGCCATCACGAATTCGCCGGCTTCACGGGCCGAAACGAGTTCTTCGACAAAGCTGCCATCGGCGTTGGTTTCGGCCGAAGCCTGCGCCACGGTGTGCTTGCTCTCTTCCATGGCGGAGAGATAGATCACGTCCTTGGTGACCTTGCCGTCCACCACCTTGCGGTACGGGGTTTCGATGAACCCGTACTTGTTGACGCGGGCAAACGTGGACAGCGAGTTGATCAGACCGATGTTCGGGCCTTCCGGCGTTTCAATCGGGCAGATGCGGCCATAGTGCGTGGGATGCACGTCGCGCACTTCGAAGCCAGCGCGTTCGCGGGTCAGACCGCCCGGCCCAAGCGCCGAAACGCGGCGCTTGTGCGTCACTTCCGACAGCGGGTTGGTCTGGTCCATGAACTGCGACAGCTGCGACGAGCCGAAGAATTCGCGCACCGCGGCCACGGCCGGCTTGGCGTTGATCAGATCGTTCGGCATCACGGTCGACACGTCGACGCTGCTCATCCGTTCCTTGACCGCGCGCTCCATGCGCAGCAGGCCGACGCGGTACTGGTTTTCCAGCAGTTCGCCGACCGAGCGGACGCGGCGGTTGCCAAGGTTGTCGATGTCATCGACTTCGCCCTTGCCGTCCTTCAGGTTCACCAGTTCCTTGACCACGGCGAGGATATCCTCGGTGCGCAGGGTGGTGACGGTATCTTCGCATTCCAGCGCCAGGCGCATGTTCAGCTTGACGCGGCCCACGGCCGACAGGTCGTACCGGTCGGGATCGAAGAACAGGCCATCGAACAGGGCTTCGGCGGTTTCGCGCGTCGGCGGTTCGCCGGGGCGCATCACGCGGTAGATATCGGCCAGCGCGTGATCGCGATCCGGGGCCTTGTCGGCCTTCAGGGTGTTGCGGATCCACGGACCGGTCGAAACGTGGTCGATGTCGAGCAGTTCAAGCTGGTCGATCCCGGCCTTGTCCAGCGCGTCAAGGTTTTCCGGGCTGACTTCATCGCCAGCTTCGATCCAGATGCGGCCGGTCGCTTCATCGATCAGGTCGCGTGCGGCATAACGGCCAAAGATTTCTTCGGTCGGGATCAGCAGCTGTTCCAGCCCGTCCTTTTCAGCCTTGTTGGCCGCGCGCGGGCTGATCTTGGTGCCAGCGGCAAAGATCACTTCGCCCGACTTGGCATCAACGATGTCGAACGCCGGCTTCTGCCCGCGCCATTGCTCGGCCACGTAAGGCAGGCGCCAGCCGCCTTCGCCGCGCTGCCACGTCACGGTCTGGTAGAAATGGTTAAGGATGTCCTCATCGCCCAGGCCCAGCGCGTGCAGCAGCGCCGTTACCGGCAGCTTGCGCTTGCGGTCGATACGGACGTTGACGATGTCCTTGGCGTCGAATTCAAAATCCAGCCACGAACCGCGATACGGAATCACGCGGGCGGCGAACAGGTACTTGCCCGAAGAATGGGTCTTGCCGCGATCGTGGTCGAACAGCACACCCGGCGAGCGGTGCATCTGCGAAACGATCACGCGTTCGGTGCCGTTGATGAAGAACGTGCCGTTCTCCGTCATCAGGGGCATATCGCCCATGTAGACGTCCTGCTCCTTGATATCGAGCACCGAACGGGTTTCGGTTTCGGCGTCCACTTCGAACACGATCAGGCGCAGCGTGACCTTCATCGGCGCAGCGTAAGTGATGCCGCGCTGGCGGCATTCGGTCACGTCGTACTTGGGGTCTTCGAGTTCGTAATGCACGAAGTCGAGTTCGCTGGTGCCGGCGAAATCGCGGATCGGGAACACCGACCGCAACGTCTTTTCAAGGCCCGAGACATAGCCCGTGGCGGGATCGGAGCGCAGGAACTGCTCATACGATTCGCGCTGGACTTCGATCAGATTCGGCATCTGCACCACTTCGTGGATGTCGCCGAAGATCTTGCGGATACGCCGCTTGGCCGACGTGCGGGACACGTTGCCGGGGGTCAGGGCCTTGCTCGCCATGAGGGGTCTTGCCTCTTTGCTCATATGCCGGAAAACCGGCGGAAAATCGGTCAACGCAAAGGGTTCCACAACGCGAAAAGGCCGCACGGCACGCCCCCCGTTTGATCAGGGAGTGGCCCGCAGCCTTAGGCGTCAGATGGAATGCCCATCGCTTCCTTCCGTGCCAAACCCCTGCGCGTGGGCCCGGCTTGCTCGAAGCAACGAACGCTGCGGCCTATAGGCGCGCGGGGGTGGAGAGTCAATTCGTGGGAGGCGGTTCAAAACACCCCCGGCACCAGCCGCCACCGCACCTTTGCAGCATAGGCCCGATAGGCCGGATCGGCGTTCAGCAGTCGCTCTTCGGCCTGCAGGCGCAGGATTTGTGCGCCCCAGCCGATCGCATAGATCCCCAGGTTCAGCCACGATGGCATCAGCACCATGATGCCGATGTGGACCACCAGATAGCCGGCATACATCGGGTGGCGCATGCAGCGGTACGGGCCATCCTGCTTGATCCCGCGGTTGGCTGGGGCGATGCCGAAGCTGCGGCGCAGGAACAGTTTGGCCCACAGTTGAAAGCAGTTGCCCAGCAGCACCAGTGCCAACCCCAGCGGGGCCAGCGATGGGAACAGGTCCACCCCGGGCTGGATCAGCAGCGGGGCGGCCGTGGCCGTGGCTGCCAGCAGCCAATCACCTAGCCGCACCGAAATGGCGGTGGTGGGGCGGCGCACCAGCGCGAACAGCATGACCGACGTTTCCGCGATCAGCACCAGCGGCGCAAACGGATTGGGGGAACCCAGCACCCGCTGGACCAGCAGGCTCCACAACAGCACGATCACGACTTGCTCCAGCCGATCGATCCGGGCGGGGGTCAGCCATTCCCGCCACCCGGCGGGTGCCGCGCGCCGAGAGGTGGCGGGAATGCTGGTGGCGGGGGTGAGGGCGGTCATGGCTGGCTCCGGCAAGGTGCGTGAAGCGGCGGGGATCGCAGGATATGGTTAAGAAAGCATTGGCCGCCGTGCTGGCGGACGCTGGGGCCAGCGAAACCCGCGCTGGCTTGACTCTGCCGCCGCCGCTGCTATCTGCGCGCTCCTGAATAGCGGGCCTGCCCGTTGTTCATCCGTCCGAGACAGCTGGTGAGGGTTCCCCTCTTAATTTCCGGCCTAGACGGGGACAGAGCTATTTTACGGCCCCTCCCACTGGTGGAGCGATGCCGTGCTTGCGCCCTCCTTCCCCTTCGACGGACTCGCCCGTGGCCGCTTCGGCCATGGACAAACGTAGCCGGCCGTGCGGGAGCTTTTCCCAAGCGGTCATTTGTGAAGGAGTACGGCATGGATCGTTCGCAGAAAGCCGAATCGGTCGCATCGCTTAACGCGGTCTTCAACGAGGTTGGCGTGGTGGTCATCACCCGCAATCTCGGCTTGACG
>JBDKLL010000091.1:0-20518 GCA_039795595.1 Pseudomonadota bacterium | reverse complement strand
CAAGGATCACGGCGTTGACCGCGTTCATCCCCGCGGCGGTCAGGTTCATGATCGGGCCAAGCGAAGGCTCGGCCCCGGCTTCGCCGCCACGCGGGCGCAAGGGGATCACATCGGCGCTCATATCGGGCTGCGCATTGCGCTTGGAAAAGCGATAAGGCAAGCGTGGAAATCGCGTAATTCCCGTGCTAGCGGGTGGATCACGATGAACGCAAACCAACCTGACACCGTCCTCGCGGGATACCGCGCCAGCATCGACAACATCGATGCCGCGCTGATTCACATGCTGGCTGAACGCTTTCGCATCACCAAAGCGGTTGGTGCGCACAAGGCCCAGAACGCCCTGCCCGCATCAGACCCCGGCCGCGAAGATCGCCAGATCGCGCGGTTGCGCAAACTGGCCGAAGATGCCCAGCTTGATCCCGATTTCGGGGAAAAGTTCATCCGCTTCATCATTGAAGAAGTAATCCGCCACCACGAACAGGCGGCCGAACAGCAATAGCCAACACCCGTTTGAGTGCCGCAGCCTTGTTCAGGCCGCGACCCGTGGCAACCGCAGCCTGACCAGCAGGCCGCCAAGGTCTTCGCTTTGCGCCAGGACCACCGACCCGCCATAGATTTCCGCCACGTCGCGAACGATGGCAAGCCCCAGCCCCGTGCCCGGTTTGCCGGTATCCAGCCGTGCGCCGCGATCAAAAATGCGGTTGCGTTCAGCATCGGGTATGCCCGGCCCGTCATCTTCCACCCACACTTCGCACCAATCCGGCAGCGGCACGGGGTCAATCGTCACGAACACGCTGCCGCCGCCGTATTTCGCGGCATTTTCGATCAGGTTGCCAAGAATCTCGTCAAGGTCCTGCCGTTCGATCGCCACCCGTGCCGATCGGTCCCCGGCCAGATCGAACCGGGTGGTTTCATAAAGCCGGGTCATCGCCCGCAACACCGCTTCAACGCTTTCCACCACCGCGGCCTGCGCCTGCCCGCCGCCACGCCGCCCAACCGCGCGGGCCCGGGCCAGATGGTGATCAACCTGTCGGCGCATCACCGCCGCTTCACGCATCACCGTTTCGGAAAGGTCGGGGGCTTGCGCGGTGGCGGCGTTCATCACCACGGTCAGCGGGGTTTTCAGCGCATGGGCCAAATTGCCTGCATGGGTACGCGCTTCTTCCGCCTGGGTTTGCGAATGGGCCAGCAACGCGTTGAGTTCTTCGACCAGTGGCTGCACTTCAAGCGGCAGGGGATCGGTCACCCGGTTGGCCCCGGCGCTGCGCATGTGCTGCAACGCCCGCCGCACCCCGCGCAGCGGGCTAAGGCCATACCAGGTCTGCAACCACGCCATCAGGAACAAGCCAAGCCCGAGGACCACAAAACTCCAGATCAGGATCGCCCGGATTCGGGCAATTTGCTGATCGAGTTCGACCCGGCTTTGCGCCACGGTGAACCACCAGCGCGTTTCGCTGCCCGGCAGGACGATCGAACGCTCCATGATCCGCAGCGGCTCGCCCTGAAACTGGTAGCTGTCATAAATATGCGGGGCCATGTCGACGTGGTCCGCCCGAACGGCAAGGCTGCGATCCCACAGCGAACGCGATGGAAAATCATCGTGCCCCTGCCCACTGATCTGCCAATAAAGCCCGGAATTCGGCTCCAGAAACCGCTGATCACCGAGCGGCCGATTGAAGAACACTTCCCCATCGGGGCCAACTTCGGCCGAACCGATCATCCCCGTCAGCATATAGCCGATCTGATCGTCGAAATTATGGGTCACCAACCGCACCAGCGTGCGATCAAGCGCCACCCCACCAACCAGCAACAGAACTGCAATCCAGCCCGCGGCGATCAGCATCATGCGCCGCGACAGCGAACCGGTATGCGGCGCGCCTGACTGGCTAACTGGCTGGCTGGTGCCCCCCGCCGTCACGAAACGATCAGGTGCGCGCCGGCAGCGCCGGATCGTCAAGGCTATAGCCAAGTCCGCGGATCGTGGTGATCACATCGGCACCCAACTTCTTGCGGATCCGGGTCACGAACACTTCAATCGTGTTCGAATCCCGATCGAAATCCTGATCGTAGATATGTTCGATCAATTCGGTGCGGCTGACCACCTTGCCCTTGTGGTGCAGCAGGTATGACAGCAGTTTGTATTCTTGCGCGGTCAGCTTCACCGGTTCGCCATTCAGCGTAACCCGGCCCGACCGCGTATCCAGCCGCACGTCGCCCGCGGTTAGCTCGCTGCTGGTATTGCCCGATGCGCGGCGGATCAGCGCCCGCAACCGGGCGATCAGTTCTTCGGTCTGGAACGGCTTGGCCAGATAATCGTCCGCCCCGGCATCCAGCCCGGCGACCTTGTCCGACCAGCTATCGCGCGCGGTAAGGACCAGCACCGGGAACTTGCGCCCTTCGCGGCGCCACATCCCCAGCACCGTCAGCCCATCGATTTCGGGCAACCCCAGATCCAGCACGACGGCATCGTAATCTTCGGTCGTGCCCAAAAAGTGGCCGTCTTCGCCATCGGTCGACAGATCAACCGCATAGCCATTGGCTTCAAGCGTGGACTTCAGCTGTTTGCCAAGATTCGGTTCGTCCTCGACGATCAGGATGCGCATGGCCAGTTTCCTAGTAACGTGCTGGTGAGATGGGGTGAAAGGTCGCAACCGTCAAGCAACGGCGACCGGCAAACAAGCCGTGCGAAGCCGTTAGCGCGACTGGCGAATGATTTCGCCCGAGCGGGCGTCGACATCGATAAAGATCACCCGCCCATCGCGGATGAATTTCAGGCGATAGGCCACCGCCACGGAATCGTATTCCGGGCCAAGGTATTGCGCTCCGGCCATCATCGGCAAAATCCGGCTTTCCAGTTCGCGCAGCGAATGCACGTTGCCGGCGTGCAATTCCTTGCGCGCCTGCCGTTGTTCGCCGCCGGGACCAGCCCACGCCGGCATGGTATTGCCATCGATCAGGAATACGGTGCCAAGCAGCACCAGACAGGCCGGAAGTTTGTTCATCGGGATCCGCATGCTGACATGGAAATCGGTCGAACGCTAATGCCATGCTTGAAACGCTGTACCAAGGGTGATGCCAGTCCCTTGGCAAGCGGCGCATTTATCGGCGCTGAACAGCCTCAGCCAGCAAACTCAATCGGAAAAAGTGAACAGCGTGGTCCCAGCATAATCACCCGGGGTCAACGTTGCCGGCAGATTTGCCGGAACCAGCAGGATACCCAGCGTAGCATTGCCGAGGAAGCCATACCCCGTCTGGGAAATGTCCTGAGGAATGCCAAGCGCGGTGCCGTTAACGGTGATCAGCCACGGGTTGAACACCAGCGTGGTTGCCCCGCGCACCATTGTCACCGGCTCCAGTTTGACCGTGGTGGTCAGCGTATCCGAACAGCCTGTAAGCCGCACCGTGGCTGGCGGAGCACTGCCCCGAACCAGCGTGCCGTTCACCACTTCGCCCTGCATTTCACGCAACTGGCTGACGTTGAGAATTTGGCCAAGGCCCATCGTGCTATCCACCAGCGCGCAACTGGCCTGTGCACTGGCGGGCAGCGCCATGGCGGCCAAAACCCCCATGGCACCTGCACGGCGCAGCAGGCGCGTTACCACCCGCGGTTCGGCCCAAGCGCCGCTCAATTGACCGGCGCCGTGCGCAGCGGCGTCCCCTCTTTGCGCAAGTGCTCGGCGCGGCCCGATGAATAGAGCACGGTCAAACCGCTGGCCGCTTCGCCGCCGGGAAGTTCCATATCGAGCGTCGATCCCGGAAGCACGTACGTCAAAGTGCTTTGTTCCACCCCCTTGGCGTCACGAAAACCCAAAACCCGGGCATATGTCTGCCCGCTGTTGGTGATCCGCAATCGGCGATTGCTGGCCGGGGTGGCATCTTTGGGGGCATCCGCCGGCGGATCAACGGTTACGATGCTTGCCGCCAGCTGCGCCGGAGCCAGATCGTTGCGGCCATAGACCACCAGCGGCAACGAAGCACGCGGGCGCACGCGGAACCCGAACTTGGTTTCTTGCTTCCCGGCGTTCTGGCTGCCCGGCCGATCGAATTCTTCCAGCACAAGGCGATAATAGCGTTCGTCGATCCGCCCTGCACTGCGGGTCCACGCCAGCCGCACATCGCTGCGCGCGCCCGGCTCCAGCCGCACGGTCTGCGGGAACACCGCCACTTCGGGGGCCGGTTCCAGCACATAGGGATCATCCCCCTTTTGAACCCAGCGATAAACCCGGACGGTAACATACGACACCTCGCGCTCGCTGCCGCCATATAGCGGCACCGACATGCCTTTTTCCGCCGCATCCTGAGCCACGAAGACATACGGGGTAGCAAAGTTGATCGATGCCAAAGCCGGAGCTGCGCCCAGCACGGCCGACCCGGCCAAAACCGCGACGATTGCCGGACGAACCGCGCCAGCGGCCGCCTTCCACAATTGGTGCATTATTCTTCCTCCTTGGGCGTGCAGGGCAAATCGCGCAGCACGGTAATGTCGAAACCACCGCCCTCCGCCGGCAGGACCGGCGCAGGCGGGAAATGGATTGTGCAACTGTGGTCGCCAGTTTCGTTCTGCCAGCTCAGCTCCACCGGCAATTCGGGATCGGGCCAGGCGTTGAAGTAAATCGAACCGTCAACTTCGATCGGCGCGAACGTATCGCCAAGGATCGCATTGCCCCGGCTGAACGCATCGGCCGGGATCGCCGGATAGGCCCGCACCGGCCGCAACTGACGCACCGGAATCGGCACGATATAACCACGATAAGGCCGCACCGATCCGCTCAGCCCGGTTTTGGAAATCTCCATCCCCAGCGGCAGGGTGGACTGATCGAACGCAAGATTGAATTCGCGGTACGGGGGTAAATCGCTGAGCACGCCGTTGCCCGCGCCATCAAACCGGGATCGCCCTTCCAGATCGGGCGGCACATAAATGTTCGCACCGCCCAGTTCCTTGGCTTTCAGCACCAGCAGCGAATTGGAAATCGAACGGGTAAATGCCAGATCCCCGCCTGCCAGCACCGCCGCCCCGCGCAACCCAAGCGTGCCGTAAGGCCGTTCGCCCCGTTCGCGGGTCAACGAACCGGAAATCGATCCCAACCGGCCGCGCCAATTGCCGTTCGCTGCAATCCGCAAGTCCTGATCAAGCGAGATTTGGTAATCGGACCCCAGGCCATACCCCCCGGCCGTGCTGCCCCACAACGTTGCGCCATACCGATCGCCGCTGCTAGAATTCTGCCCGCGCGTGGTGCTGTAATTGGCCGAAGCCCCCAACCGTCCGCCCAGCGGCACCGTCCAGTTGGCCATGATGCTGGTATAGCCCTGCCCAGTCTGATCGTGCCCGGTCCGCCCCAGCAGAAAACCGCTGCCCAGGCGCCCGAAATTGCGCCCGATATCAACCTGCAGCGCACGTGAATCGTCTTTTGCGCCGGCATAGCGGGCACGTTCACCCTGCACCCGCACCGATATGTCATCGCCCGGGAACGGGATCGAAACCCCTACCGAGCCCCGGGTGTTATCGATCAGTTGGCTGGTCTGGCCGGTTTGCGACCCGGTTGCCGCAATCTGTTCCTGCCCCAGCCCGATATACCCCCCGCGGAAATTGCGGCGATGGCTGAAATCGAGGCTGAACGGGCCGAACCGATTGTTGTAATCAACCTCGATGCTGGCACCATTGCGCCCGCTGCCGTTCCACTTGCGCGATGTTGCCCCTGCCCCCCGCAGCGACCCGAAATCGCCCGGCAACCGCAAGTTGAGCGCACCGGATAGCGAAATCCCGCGGTCGGTGCTGCCCAGCCCCAGTTCCACCCCGATATCGTGGCTTAGCCCGTAAATTCCGCCAAAACTGGCATAGGGCCGACCGCCGCCCGCCCCGTTAAGCCGGCCCAACTGGACATCGAAACTGTAATCCCCCGGGCGGTAAATGCTGAAATTGCTGGTCAGCAACGATGGGATCGCCACTTCGCGCGCCTGCCCGTCCAACCCCACGAATTCCAGCCGCCCGCCATGCGGCACTTCGCTCAGGAACGCACTGTCGATGCTGTACTTGCCTTCGCGGATCGGGATCTGTTTGTAGACTTTGTCGCCCACCCGGTATTGCAGCACGCCCGGCCCGGCCGCAAACCCGGTAATCGGCCGCGCGCCAGATGTTGGCACCGATCCCAGTTCATCGGAATTGAACCGGGTGAGCGAGATCCCGTCAAACGCCTCACCCCCGCCCAGCCCATGCCCGGGCGATTGCGTTCGTCCCGCCACCGCGCGCAAACGCTGCTCGAACCATTCGCGCCGATAGGACAGCCCGCTAAGATCAACTTTGGTCCCGGATTGGGTGGATCGTCCACTGCCGAGCAAGCGTTGATAGATCGTGACATCGGCATCAATCGCGTTTTCGCGCAGCCGCAGCGCCGGGTGGAGGCTGCCGAACAGCGCGCTCGACCCATCGGGATTGATCGATGTGCTGAAGTCATAGTTCACGAAGCCCAGCCGCGCCGGGGGCAATTCCGGGGCCGGGCGCAGGCCCGGTGCTTCGGCATCGACGACAATCGGCGGCTGCACGAACAGGCGGTTCCCCTCGGTCCAGAACTTGCGCGTGCTGACCGCGCACAGGCTGACATCGCCCGCCTGTCGCTCTTCGCCACACTCCAGCCCGGCAATCGCCGCGAGGTTCGAGGCAAGGTAGAGCCGGTCGCCCTCAATCCCGCTGGCCCCGGTCCCGAAATCCACCCCGCCGACCAGCAATGAGCGCTGGCTGACCACCCCGGTGAACGCCGCGGCTGGGGCGCTGATCGGTGGTAAGGGTTCGGGGCCACTGGTCCCGTCAGGCTGGGCTGCCGGTCTGGCCCGCCCTGCGATCCCCCCACCGGTAATCCCTTCGGCCCCTTTCCCGTGGGGATTGGTAACAAACCCGAAATCATACCGCAGCGTCTGCCCGCCGCCATCGCGCGGCGGCGGAACGGCGGCCGCGCTGCTGCGTGCCGGCCCGGCCAGAAACCCGAAATCATAGGCGATAGCAGGTGCACCCGCGCCATTCGCGCCGCGCACGGTGCTGGTCAGAAAGCCAAAGTCATAAGCGATTGCTGCGCCGTCCCCGGCCACGCCGCCGCTGCTCGGCTGGCCGCCCGCCCACGCCGCGCTGGCCCCGCCCAGCCCGGCGCTGCCCAGCACCGCCCCGCCCAGCACCACCGCAAGCGCACGCCGGCCGGTCTGGCTCAGGACCAGACCGCGGCGACGGATACGGATTGGGCCACGCGGCGAAAGCAAAGATCGGTCTCCCAACGAGGTAGCCGCCCACAGCCAAGCTGCCGCGACCCATTGCCGCCATAAACAGCAACCCCTTAAAATTGCCTCAATTTAGTGGATTCCCTCCCCGCGCGGCGCGGGTGGGTTAGAAGGTCAGGGTGTAATTAATCTTGCCGGAAAAGCTGCCGACTTCACCAAGCACCGTATCCTGCCTTACGCCGCTGCCTAAACCTTCGGTGTCAATGCGGATCAGGCTTCCTTTAAAGTGTTGTTTCGCCCCAGTCCCTGTAGCGGAGATGCTGTCCAAGAGCACTTGCCCTGCGTTGGGCGCAACAAACCTGCGAGCAGAAGAATCGGCCACAACATTGCCGCCAATTTCCTTTATCGCCACAACAAATTCAGCCGGTCTGCCGCTCACGACCAACCGCAAGCCGTTACCCACTATTTCAAAACCCGTGCCAGCAATTTGCAGTGTATACTCAACATCTTTATCGCAAGTGACCGATCCGAAATCAGCATAAGCAACGCCGCGCGTCCCAGCGTGATAAGTGGTGCCGTCAGTTTCAACGAAACCTAGCGTGGCGTCCACATCGCCCCATGTCTGGGTGGTGGTGAACGTCCCCAGATCGACGTTCGCGCCTTCCACCACGCACTGGTCACCCACCGTCAGCGCGGCTTGGCCGCTGCCACTGCTGCTGCCCGCGGCGTGCGCCATGCTAGGCAGCGCGGCGGTGGCGATCAGCGCAGCGGCGAGCGCGGCGCGGCGGGTGGTCTTGGCAATATGGAACACCATCGGTGCAGTCCTTTCGAGGAACAACGCCGCCACGCCCCCCGCGCGGCGCGGGTGGGTTAGAAGTTCAGGGTGTAAGACAACTGATCCTGAAAACTACCCGCTCCACCCAAGGGCAGATCAAGGTCTAATACCTGGTAGCCGTCGTTATTCAGCGCTCCTTGGCTAAGTATTGCGCTGCCAATTATTTTCTGTTCAGAGCCGGTACCAGTTCCTGCCACTCCATTACCAGCAAATGCGCCTGCGCCCGGGAACACAATGCTAGTATCGGGAGCTTTGATCTCGCCAATCCGGCTTACCATCGGGTAAAAATTAACTATTCCCGCGTTTGTCGGTAATCCAATAATACCATAGTACCCGTTCCCAATAATAGTAAAACTATACTGCGCGTCCGCATCGCAAGTAACCGAACCATAGTTCAGGTATTCAAGCCCGCGCGCGCCCGGAACAAACTGGGGACCAAGCGGCAGCACCCCCAGCGCTGCCCCCACATCGCGCCAGGTTTGGGTGGTGCGATACGTACCCAGATCGACGTCTGCCCCGGTTATCGAGCATTGATGCTCCACGGTCAGCGCAGCTTCACCGCTGCCGGTGCTGCTGCCCGCGGCATAGGCGCTGCCGGGCAGCGCGGCTGCGGCGGTAAGGAACGCGACGGCCAGCGCAGCGCGGCGGGTGGTCTTAGCAATATGAAACACCATCGGTGCAGTCCTTTCAGTGAACAACGCCGCCACGCCCCCGCGCGCGGCGCGGGTGAGTTAGAAATACAGGGTGTAATCTATCTTGCCGGAAAAACTGCCAACTTCACCCAGAACGTCATTCTGCCTTGCAACGCCAAGTGCATCATAACGGATTAAGCTACCTTTCACTCGCTGTTCGGAACCCGTGCCCTTGGCGGCGATACTGTTATCGGTCCGCGTTCCAAGCACCTGACCTGCGTTGGGAGCAGAAAAGGAACGATTGCCATTGTCATCAGCCAAAACGTTGCCACCAACTTCCTTGATCGCGATGAACATTTCGGCGGCCGTGCCGTTGATCACAACCCGAACGCCGCCAGCTAATGTTCGGAACGCTTCGCCCGAAATTGTCAGCGTGTAATCAACGTCTTTGTCGCAAGTCACCGATCCGAAATCAGCATAGGCAACCCCGCGTAATCCCGGGTGATAGGTGGTGCCATCACTTGCAACATAGCCCAGCGTGGCATCCACATCGCCCCATGTCTGGTCAGTCGTAAACGTCCCCAGATCAACGTTCCCGCCAGTAACGGCGCACTCCGCCCCCACCGTCAGCGCGGCTTGGCCGCTGCCGGTGCTGCTGCCCGCGGCATAGGCGCTGCCGGGCAGCGCGGCGGTTGCGGCGGCCAGCAGTGCGGCGGCCAGCATCCGGCGCGCGGGGCGGCGGCGGGTTTCGGTGGGCGTGAACGCATGGGGCATCGCGGTATCCTTCTTCTCGTGCTGCGGCCCGGCGGCGCGGCGTGGGCACCCCGCAACCGGGGATCCCGCGCCACTGCCGCCGCACAAGCCGCTGATATGATTTCACAATTGAAACCATCTGCCGCTTGGTCAACCGTGTTAACCAAACCCCTGCGCCGGCCCTGTGCCAGTTTGAGGCACACCGGCACGGCGCACGGGCGCGAGGGCAAAGAGATAGCCGGAGAAGCCTTGTTACCGCGTTGCCCCTTGGGGTTAACGCGCGCTTACCCCGGGGGCGATCTGCCTTAGAAGCTAAGCGAGTAGGTCAGCGTATCGGAAAATACACCGGTGGTGGTCAGCTTGTCGCTCGGTTGTGCGCCAGTACCGTCCGCGTTAGGCACCAAAATAACGCTGCCCAGCAACACCTGTGGCAGGCTGGTACCTGTGCCAGTCAAGCTTCGCCCCTTAAGGATGCGCCCGGCATTGGTCAGGCTCGGATCGGAATCGGCCAAGACAGCACCATCGAATTTTTTGATCGCTTGATACATCGTCATTTCTTTGTTGTTGACCACGATCTTGATGGCCTGCGGCGCATTTGTAGAGGTTCCCACAATAGTCAGGGTGTAATTCGTACCTGACGAACAAGTGACCGAACCATAATTAAGATATTCAAGGCCGCGCGCGCCCGGCCTCAAATTCAGGCCACTGATCCAAATCCCCAGTTCGCTGCCAACATTGCTCCAAGTTTGTGACGTAAGGTAGGTGCCAAGATCCATCGTGCTGCCCTTGACTTCGCATACGCTATTCACGGTCAGCGCCGAACCGCCCGAGCCGCTGGAAGATCCCGCCGCCCATGCCGCGCTGGGCAGTGCGGCGGCGGCGATGGCGATGGCGGCAGACGCCGCGGCGCGCGCGGCGGATTTGAATGGATGGAACATTGTACTTTCCCCTTGGCGCAGCGGCACAGCCAGCCGGGCGAACCGCGCCACATATCGCCCAAGCCCTTACAATACAGTGATATTTGCCAAGATGCGTGCCGCCCGCAACGGCGTTTACCATGCCCGAACCACCACCCCCGTGCCATTTCCGGACAACGGCGTGCAGCGTGCGGGGCACCGGGAAACTGGTTAGAAGGTGAGGTAATAGGTCAGCGGGTGGCTGTACGTGCCCTGCGTCAGCGGATCGGTCAGCGACGTGGTCGTTATCGCGTAGTTGAGATAATGCGCCGCACCGCGAATGCGCTGCGGTGCGCCGGTACCGGTTCCGGGAATGAGATCGTTGCCGACCAGCCGGCCCGCGCCTGGGAAATAGACCGAAGCAAACGGGCTATCGGCCAGCGGTACGCCGCCGATGCTTTTCACGCTAAAGCGAAACTGCGCCAGCTTGCCATTCATGGCAAAGGCGGCGCCAAGGTTGCCCTGATCGCCAACAAAATTCAGGGTGTAATCGGTCAACGCCGGGCACGTGATCGACCCGAAATCGAGATATTCACCCCCCCGGGTGCCCTGGATATAGCTGGACTGGCCATCCCACTGGCCCAATTGCCGGGCGACATCGCCCCAGGTCTGCGTGGTCAGGAACGTGCCGAAATCAACGGTATTCCCGCTGATTTCGCACCGATCCCCAACCGTCAGCGCCGCGGTGCCGCTGCCACTGCTGCTGCCCGCGGCGTGGGCGGCAGCAGGCAAGGCGGCCAGCGCCAGCACGGTGGCAGCGGCGGTGATGAATTGGCGTGGCGAATTGGGCACAGCGCTTCTCCGATAATTACAGCCCGGCACGGTGGCCGGGCCGATCTGGGGATCAGAAGAGCAGGGTGTATGTCAGCTTGTCGGTATATGTCCCGGCGGTAAGCTTATCGGTCAGCGCAGCGGTGCTGCCGCGCGTATGAACCAGCGCACTGCCCAGCACTTTTTGCGGAGAACCATCGCTGTTTGAATAGGCATAAATGCCGGGCTGCATCACTACGCCCGCGCCTGCAAAAAAAGGGATCTGAAAACCTTCGACGGTGGTTTGGCCAACCTTTTTAACAAACAATACTATGTTCATCAATTTACCGTTCATCACGATCGGCACCACGCCCTGAGTGTTGGTGACAACCCCGCTCCCCACAACATTAAATCCAGAAAACTGCGTATCCGGACAATAAAACGTTCCCAATTCAAGGTATTGCGTACCGAGCGCGCCCACCCTGTAACTTGTGTCAGACGCCTGATCCGCAAGCCCAAGGATAGCCCCAACGTCACCCCAAGTTTGATTGGTGGTATAAGTGCCGAGATCGACGGTCGCCCCCTTCAGCGAGCACTCCCCTTCAACGGTCAGCGCAGCGGCTCCGCTGCCGGCGCTGCTGCCCGCGGCGTGGGCCGCCTGCGGCAAGGCGGCAAGCGCCAGCGCGGCGGCGGCGGCGGTGGTGCTGAATTTAGACAGCAAATGCGGCATAACCATGCTCCCAAAAAGAACCGGCCCGGCACGGTGGCCGGGCCGGAAGGGCGATTTAGAAGGTCAGGGTGTAGGCCAGTGAATCGCTGGCCTGGGTTGCCGTGCCCAGCGCGGTGCTCAGCACCAGGCCGGGGCTGTTGGCCATCGTTACCGTGGCGCTGCCGAACAGGGATTGCGGCGTGCCGGTGCCGGTGCCGCTCAGGCTGCCGCCAACCAAGACCGCGCCCACACCGGGGAGCAAGTTGTTGGTATCGGTCACCGCCTTGGCGCTGTTGCCCAACCGCTTGATCGCGTGAATCAGCCCAACGGTTTGGCTGCCGACCACCAGCTTGATCGCCGAGGTGGCAAAGCCCACGCCCGACCCCTTGATGTTCAGCGTGTAATTCACCGTGGCCGGACAGGTGACGGTGCCGAAATTCAGATATTCCTGCCCGCGGCTCCCCACCTTGTAAACGTTGAAACTATCCAACAGACCAAGGGAATCGCTGACATCCGACCACTTTTGCGAGGTGGTGAAGGTGCCAAGATCGACGGTCGCGCCCGTCAGCGAACATTGATCGCCAACGATCAGCGCGGCAGTGCCCGAACCGGCGGACGAACCCGCAGCATTGGCCACACCGGGCAGCATGACCAGCGCCAGCGCGACCGCAGTGCATTTTGCAGAATATTTAAGCATAATCGGTCTCCCGAGAAGGCTGCGCAGGCACGCCGATACTGGCCTACCTTGCAGCGCTCCTGAGTTTGCGTGTTAACCCTGCCCGCTGTCGCAACCGCCAGCGAGCAGGATGACGTGCGGCGATCAGAAGGAGAGGGTGTAGGTCAGGCTGTCGGTATAAGTGTTGGCAACCCCCAGCTGATCGGTCAGCGCTGCGGTGCTGCCGGTGGTGCCCGGCGAAACCGTGACGCTGCCGAAAATGGATTGCGCTGCGCCCGTGCCCGTGCCCCCGGCCTTACCGCCGTTGAGCAGGTATGCGCCGGTGCCCGGCAGCGGCGTGCCGGCCGAATCCCCGATCGGCGAAGCACCGATCTTCTTCACCGCCATCAACAACTGCATCACTTTGCCATTGATCGTCAGCTTGATCGCACCGGTGGTGCCGGTACCAGCAATCGCGAGATTATACCCCAGCTTGTCATCGCAGTTGATCGTGCCGAAATTCAACGCATCGGGGCCGTTCGTGCCTGCGGTGTAGGTGGTGCCAACCAGTTGGCCCAACTTGGCGCCCACGGTGCCCCAGGTGTTGGTGGTCAAGTAGCTGCCGAGATCGACCGTGGTGCCCGAGACCGAGCACTGGTTGATCACGGTGAGCGTGGCGGTGCCGGACGCAGCAGCTGAGCCGCCGGCATGCGCCACGCCCGGCAGCGCGGCCAGCGCGAGAGCAAGTGCGGCACCCGAAAGGTTCTTGAAGTTCTTGATCATTGTCGCAACCCTATGTCCCTTGCCTTGCCGTTCGGGCCACCAGCCTGTCAAAACAGGGCCGGGGAGATGATGAACGTTCAGGCTATTGTTAACCAATCAAACCCGTTTTTGGCTTGATTTGAATAGCTTAACTTTGGGCTCAGGTTGCGCAAACCTTAATATTTTCCTGTACCGGATCGGCACAGCTTGCGGGCTTGCACTGCGCAGAAGGCAGGTCAGGCGGCGTTCTCACCACGCCTTTAAAAACGCAGATTATGGCGCAAATCCGGGCGTTCGGCCGGGGCAAGTCAATCCGCGCCCGCGCTGCAAGGTTATGACTAACCTGTATTTTTTTCAGGTGCGGATCAGCCCGCGCGCAGACGGGCGATGTAATCTTCGCGCAGTTGCAGGGTGATCAGGCCGGGCTGTCCGGTACCGATCGGCTGCCCATCCACCGCCACCACCGGCAGCACCAGCGACCCGGCGGCGGATACGAAGGCTTCGCGCGCGGACAGCAGTTCTGCCGGGGTAAACGGCCGCTCTTCCACCATCAACCCCTGCGCACGCGCCAGTTCCAGCACGCAGATCCGCGTTACCCCGGGCAGCACGCCATGATCCACCGGGTGCGATACCAGCACTCCGCGCGAATCGATGATGTGGGCGTTGGCGCTGGTCTGTTCGGTGATCACCCCACCTTCAACGAACCATGCATCATCGAACCCGGCTTCGCGGGCAGCCTCCTTGGCCAGCACCGCATAGAGCAACTGGGTGGTCTTGGCCCCGCGCAGCGCCCAGCGCCCTTCGGGCTGCAGCATGATCCGCAGCCCGGTGCGCGCCTTGGGCGCATCGATCAGGGCGGCCTGCTGGGTAAAGGCAAAGCGGGTTGGCGGCGCGGGAGGCGATGGGGAGAGGAAATCGCGGTCTTCCGGCGCGCCGCCAGTGACCTGCAGATAGACGCGCCCTTCGCGCAAATCATTGCGCGCGATCAATTCGGCAATCACGGCTGGCCAATCGGTATCATCAGCGATCCGCGCCAGCGCTTGCGATCGGGCCAACCGGGCGGCGTGGTGCGGCCAGTTGCAAAACCGCCCGTCGATCACCGGGGTTACTTCGTAGACCCCCTGCCCGAACAGCAGCGCCCGATCGAAGATCGATACTTTCGCTGCGGTTTCGGGAACGAATTCGCCATTGAGCCAGACAGTGCGCATGGCCGCATCTGTTCCCCGCCGCGGCGGGCTTGTCAACGCCGCCGCCGCCGCCTAGGGCGCCGGGACGATGGCCGCCGCACCGATCCTTTCCTGGGAAGAACTGGGCCTGCAGCAAGGCTCGGGCTGGCTGTTCCGCGATCTTGATATCCACATCGCCCCGCGCGATCGGCTGGCGCTGATCGGGCGCAATGGCGCGGGCAAGACCACGCTGCTGCGGCTGATCGGCGGGCAGATCGAAGCCGACAAAGGCAAGCGATCGATCCAGCCCGGCACGCGGATCGTGATGCTGGAACAGGATCCGTTCTTCACCGGGTATGACACGCTGATGGATTTTGCGCTGGCCGGCAAAGACGCCCCGCCGCGCCACGAAGTAGAGGCAATTGCCGGGCAACTGGGCATCGACCTGAGCCGCCAAGCAGCCAGCGCCAGCGGCGGCGAACGGCGCCGGGCCGCCCTTGCCCGCGCGTTGGCGAGCGAGCCGGACCTGCTGTTGCTCGACGAGCCGACCAACCACCTCGATCTGGCGGCGATCGATTGGCTCGAAGCGTGGCTGGGGCGGTTTACCGGCGCGTTCGTGGTGATCAGCCACGACCGGACGTTTCTGGAACGGCTGACCAAGGCGACGCTGTGGCTCGATCGCGGTTCGCTGCGCCGCAAGGAAATCGGGTTTGGCGGGTATGAGGCATGGATGGAGCAAGTCTATGCCGAAGAAGCCCGCGCGGCCGACAAGCTGGACGCCAAGCTGAAAATCGAAGCGCACTGGCTGGAACGCGGGGTCACCGCCCGGCGCAAGCGCAACCAGGGCCGGCTTGAAAAGCTGTGGGAGATGCGCGCGCAGCGGGCGGCGATGCTTTCCCCACAAGGCGCAGCGAAAATGAAGCTGGTGGCCGATGAGGTAAAGACCAAGTCGGTGATCGTGGCCGACAAGGTTCACAAGCGGTTTGGCGATCGCACGATCATCAAGGATTTTTCGCTGCGCATCCAGCGCGGGGACCGGATCGGTCTGGTCGGCGCGAACGGTTCGGGCAAGACCACGCTACTCAAACTGCTGACCGGCGAACTGGCCCCCGATGACGGCAGCGTAACGCTGGCCAAGACCCTGCACGGGGTGATGATCGATCAGCAGCGCAGCCTGCTCAGCCCCGAAAAGCGGGTACGCGACGTGCTGGCCGAAGGGGGCGACTGGATCGACGTGCGCGGCGTGCGCAAGCATATTCAGGGCTATCTGAAAGACTTCCTGTTCGACCCCGGCTTGGTCGATGCCAAAGTGGGCACCCTTTCGGGCGGGGAACGTTCGCGGTTGCTGCTGGCGCGCGAATTTGCCCGCAAATCAAACTTGCTGGTGCTCGACGAGCCGACCAACGACCTTGATCTTGAAACGCTCGACCTGCTGCAGGAAGTGATCGCGGATTATGATGGCACGGTGCTGATCGTCAGCCACGACCGCGACTTCCTTGATCGCACCGTCACTGTCACGCTGGGGCTGGATGGATCGGGCAAGGTCGATGTGATCGCCGGGGGCTATGCCGACTGGGAAAAACAACGCAAGGGCCGGGTCGCACCCGTGCGCGTGCCGAAGCCAGCCACCGCCGCGCCGGCCGCCCCACCCCCGCCAATGCCGGCAAAAAAGGCCAAGCTATCGTACAAGGATCAGCGCGATTACGATCTGCTACCGGGCCGGATCGAAGAGTTGCTGGCAGAAATCGCGCGCGATGAAACCGCCCTTGCCGACCCCACGCTCTATACCCGCGATCCGGCGCGCTTCGCGGCGCTGACCACGGCAATCGAAACCGCCCGCGCGGAAAAAGATGCCGCGGAAGAACGCTGGCTCGAACTGGCAGAACAAGTCGACGGTTAAGGCGCGGCCGCAGCCGCGTCTCCCATCCGGATTCGGGCCAGCTCACCCTTGGGCGAGCCGTTCCTTGATCCGCTGGTCGATCCGGGCATCCAGCATCGACAGCGGCATGACCCCGTCCTTCAGCACTTCGTGGAACCACGGCAGGGTAAACTTATCCCCCAGCGCGGCTTGCGCCTTGGCACGGTTGCGCACCCACGCCATGTGCCCGATCTTGTAGCTGCAGGCCTGCCCGATCTGGGTGCAATACCGTTCCACTTCGCGCTGGCAGCGCGGGCGAGCAAAGCCGGTGGTGGCAACCATGTAATCGGTCGCCTGCTCGCGGCTCCAGCGTTTGTGGTGGATCCCGGTGTCGATCACCAGCCGCGCTGCGCGGAACAGGAACGATTGCAGATAACCCGCCCGTTCGATCCCCGAATAAGCGCCCAGTTCATCCGCCAGTTGCTCGGCATAAAGCGCCCAGCCTTCACCATAGCTGGAGATAAAGTTGTTGCGCAGCAACATCGGCAACTCGCCGGAAAGCTGGGAATAGCTGCCCTGCAAGTGGTGCCCCGGCACCCCTTCGTGGAAGGTCAGCGAAGGCAGCGAATACTTCGGCCAATCGCCAACGTCCTTAAGGTTGATCCAGTAAATCGCCGGGCGGCTGCCATCAAGCGAAGCGCGGTTGTAATACCCGTTTGATGCCCCATCCTGAATGTCGATCGGCACGCGGCGGATTTCCAGCGGCTGGCGGGGCAGATCGGCAAACGCCCGCGGCAGCCGGGTCCACATATCGGCAATCCCGGCGTTCAGGCTGTCGATCAGCGCCTTGCGCCCGGCATCGCTATCTTCATAAAGCTGTTCGGGCCGGTGGTTGAGCGCGGTCAACCGTTCGCCAACGCTGCCGCTGGTCAGGCCCGCCGCCTTCAGGATCGTATCAAGCTGGGCGGAAATATCCGCCACCTGATCAAGCCCGGCCTGATGGACTTGTTCCGGCGTCATCTCGGTCGTCGTCGCCTGACGCAGCGCCGCGGCATAGATTTCTGCCCCGCGCGGCAGGCGCCATGCACCATCGCCGGCCGGCGTGGCCTGACGCAGCTGGGTCAACAGTGCAATCTGCCGATCGAGCGCCGGGTAGATCGCCGTTTCGACGATCTTGGCGGCACGTGCCGCCCAATCCCCGGCGATGCCCTTGGCCGCGGCCCGCCCAGCCAGCGAAGCAACCATGCCGCTGTCCGCCGCAGCCGGCGCACGCAGCTTGGCGATCTGGCCCAGTGTCAGGTCCAGCGACCAACCCGGGGCGGTAAAGCCCCGTGCCGATTGCGCGCGCTGTTCGGCCGTATCCTGATCCAGCACCCCGGCAAACGCCGCCAGCCGCGACAGATAAGCCTCAGCATCGGCGGCAGTGCCGATCGGGTGCTGGGAATTGAGGAAATCAGGAATTTCAAAATAGGCCCCGCCCTGCTGGAACACGCGATAGGGGCGCTGCACCGAATCCAGATCGAATTGCGCCGCAGCGGTGGTGCGGTTTTCGATCATGTACGTTGCAAGGGCCTGATGCCGTTTCCCGGCGTCTGACAATCCCTGTGCCGGGATCGCCCGGATTTTACCCAACCAGCGCTGATTGCGGGCCAGATCGGCGTGGCGTTCGGCGGCCGTCGCCGGGGAGAGTTGCCCGCGCAAGGTCGCCAGCTTGCCCGTGTCCAGCCCAAGCCCGGTGGCGTATTCCGGCGAATGCGCAATCCCATCGGCAAACGCGGCGTCCAGCGTGGCATTCAGCGCGGCATCGCCGCCTTGCCCCCGGCCGGCAACTGCCGCCAGCACCGGTTCGGTGGCCAGCGCCACGGCGGCAGCGCTACCCGTGGCAAGAAATTGGCGACGATCCATGTGCAAGCTCCCTCAATGGCTGAAACAGGCGGCTGTTGTGCCGCCTTGCACGCGCAGAGTGGAGTCATTTCGACGAACCGCACGCGCCGCCCGACCAGCGGCAGCAGGCAAGCAACTGAGCACTCAAGCAGACAGTCAGCCAATCCGATAAAATCCAGCCACACGGTCCAGCGCCAGGCGCAGCACCAGTTTGCCGCTGCGGACCGGCCATGCCAGCGCCCGTTCCGCATCGGGCAAGGTTTCGCCCGCACAGACCACCCGCCACAGGATATCCGAAAGGCCCGGCCCAGCGGCGGCCACTGCGCCATCGAACCGCTGCCGCGCCGATAATTGCCGCTCGCTGGGGGCCAGCCCGCTTTGCGACCCTCCGCCGCGAACCCGCACTGGCTCCCACCGCATGGTGATACCGGGGGCCAGCTGGGCCGCTTCCCAATCACGGCGCAGGCATCCCCCCGCCGCGCATTGCGCATCGCTGAGATGCCCGCGCGCGTGGAGCCACGTCAGTGGGTTTTCGGCAAGGTTCACCGTCACGCTGCGTCGGCCCGGCTGCGCGGCGCGGTGCCCCGGGCCTTCGCTGGTCAGTTCGCGTTCCACCAGTTCGCGGCGCATATCGTTCCCCTCCATTGCGTTCGATTCGCAACAGACTTGCCAAATTCGCCTGATTGTAGGAAAGAATGAAAACCATTTTGGTTAAAAGGTTCGTGCATGATCAACCGCATCCGCGACATTCGCCGCAGCCGGAACCTGACGCTGGCCGAAGTTGCTGCCCGCTGCGTGCCCCCGACGACTGCACAAACCATCGGGCGGCTGGAAACCGGCCTGCGCCAGCTTTCGCTTAGCTGGATGAACCGGATCGCGGCCGCGCTGGAGGTTGAACCCCACTTGCTGGTGCGCAGCAGCGATGTCCCGCAACCCAGCTATATCGCGCGCGTTACCGAAACCGGGGCGGAAGCCCTGCCCGCTCCGCGCGAAGCGATCCTGCCCAGCGCGCTGGGCGGCGATGGCGCACTGGTCGCGCTGGCGATCGAAGTGGGACATGGCGAATACCGCGCCGGCGATCAGGTGTGGCTGCGCCAGCATCCGCCGGCAGACTATGCCCGGCTGCTCAATCGCGATGTGCTGGCCCCGCGCGCCGGCGGGCGGTTTGCATTCGGGCGGATGATCGACCGGCACGAAACCCGCATCGCGATCCTGCCGCCCGGCGCGGGCAGCCGCCAGATCGTGATCGACAATCCGGCCTGGCTGGCGGTGGCAGAAATGCTGGTGCGCAAACTCTAAGCTCGCGCACTGCGCCGGTTAAAACCGGTTCAGCCGCGTTCGCGCGCCAGCCGCTCCTGCCGGTCAAGTTCGCTTTCCACCGGCACGAAGCTGGTGGGGTTGACCTTGAGCCAGATCAGGATCGGCGCAGCCATGTAGATTGAACTGTACGTGCCCACGAAAATCCCCAGCGTGATCGCTGCGGTAAAGCCGAAGATCACGTTCGGACCCAGCAGCAGCAGGGCAACCAGCGTGATCAGCATCGACAGCGACGTCACGATCGTCCGGCTCAGCGTTTCGTTGACCGACAGATCCAGCAGTTCCGGCATCGGCATCCGGCGGAACTTCTTCATGTTTTCGCGAATGCGATCGTAAACCACGATCGTATCGTTCAGCGAATACCCGATCAGCGTCAGCAGCGCCGCCACGATGTTGAGATCAAATTCAAGCTGGGTCAGCGCGAACATCCCAAGGGTAAGCGTCACATCGTGCATCAGCGCGAACAGCGCGCCAACCCCGAACTGCCATTCGAACCGCACCCAGATGTAAATCGAAATCGCGCCCATCGCCGCAAGCAGCGCCTGCATCCCGGTTTTGAACAGTTCGCCCGAAACCTTGCCCGACACCGAATCCACGCCGTCGATCCGGGCATCGGGATGCGCCGCCTTGATCGCGGTGGTAATCTTCTTGGCCATCTGGTCGGCCAGATCGGCATTGCTTTCCGATCCCGCGGGCAACTTCATCCGCACCGATACTTCGTTCGGCTTGCCGAATTGCTGGATGATCGGTTCGCCATACCCCAGCCGGCCCACTTCTTCGCGCAATTGCACCACCGGTGCGACGGCGCTTTGCGTAAAGGTGGCGCGGATCATCTGGCCGCCGACAAAATCGACCCCCAGGTTAAGCCCCTTGGTGAAAACCAGCGTCATCGATGCCGCCATCAACAGCAGGCTGACCACGTAGAACGGCACGCGCCAGCGCAGGAACCGGATGTTGGTGTTGTCGGGGACAAGCTTGAGCAGTTTCATGGGCCGTTTCCCTTACAGCACGATATCGTTGGGGCGGGTGCGGCGCAGC
>JBDKLL010000090.1:0-40299 GCA_039795595.1 Pseudomonadota bacterium | reverse complement strand
GCCATAGACGTCCTTGATATCGTCCTGGATGCCCTTCTTTTCTTCTTCAAGGCGTTCAACGCGTTCGATCAGAAGGCGCAGGCGGTCGTCGGTGGCTTCGGCCATCGGGGATATGCTCCGGGTAAAAGTGAATCGATAGCGCGCTCTTAGGGGGCGGGAGCGTTCTTCTGCAAGCTTGCTTCCATACGTGCCAACTGTTCCGGCGTGGCAACGCCCTGATACAGCGCCTTCCACTGCGCAAACGGCATCCCATGGATCACATCGCGCGCGGCCTCCTTGTCCAGTGGCGCCCCGGCATCGCGGATCCAATCGGCCAAACAATTGCGGCAAAACCCGGCCAAGCCCATCAGTTCGATATTTTCGGCATCGTGGCGGTGGCGCAAATGCCGCACCAGCCGGCGAAACGCCGCCGCAGCCACGGCATCGTCCAGCGCATCGAGGGGATCTCCGGGGGTTACATTCGTATTTTCGGAACAGCTCATGGGGTAATCCTTGGGTTTTCGAGCCCGGTTTGCCATAGGGGCAGGTGGAATTAAAAGGGAAGTTGACGTGGCAAAGATCGGTAAGCGTGCGCGCAAGGTAAAAATCCTGGCAACGCTGGGGCCGGCCAGCCGCACGCCCGAGATGATCCGCAAGCTGGTGGATGCCGGGGCCGATGCGTTTCGCGTCAACATGAGCCACGGCGATCACGCCACCCACGCCGAAACGATCGCTGCGATCCGCGGGGTGGAAAAGGAACTGGGCCGGCCGGTGGCGGTGCTGTGCGACCTGCAAGGCCCCAAGCTGCGTGTCGGCCAGTTCAAGGATGGCAAAGTGCTGATCCGCCATGGCAGCCACTTCACGCTCGATCGCAACCCCGAACTGGGCGACGAAACCCGCGTCTGCCTGCCGCACCCTGAATTATTCGGCATCCTGCAAAAGGGGCAACGCCTGCTGGTTGACGATGGCAAGCTGCGGCTGACGGTGATCCGGGCCGAAGCCTATTCCATCCTGTGTTCGGCCGAAGTAGGCGGGATGATTTCCGACCGCAAAGGCGTGAACGTGCCCGATGCGGTCGTGCCGGTCCCCGCGCTGACCGAAAAGGATCGTCGCGATCTGGCCTTTGCAGTCGAACAAGGGGCGGACTGGATCGCGCTCTCGTTCGTCCAGCGCCCCGAAGACGTCGCCGAAGCCCGCCGTCTGATGGGCACATCAACCGCGGCGCTGATGGCCAAGATTGAAAAACCGGCGGCGGTCGACCGGCTCGATGAAATCATCGAACTATCCGATGGGATCATGGTTGCCCGCGGCGATCTGGGGGTTGAACTGAACCCGGAAGAAGTCCCCCCGCTGCAAAAGCGGATCGTCGCCACCACGCGGCGTTCGGGCAAGCCCGTGGTGGTTGCCACGCAAATGCTGGAATCGATGATCGAAAGCCCGGCCCCAACCCGCGCCGAAGTGTCCGACGTGGCCAACGCGGTCTATGATGGCGCCGATGCGGTGATGCTTTCGGCCGAAACCGCCAGCGGCGCATGGCCGGTTGAAGCAGTGACGATCATGCACCGGATCGCCGGTCAGGTTGAAGGCGATCCCGGTTATCACGAACGCGTGCATTTCACGCAAGTTCGCCCCGATGCCACTACCGCCGATGCGCTGGCCCAAGCCAGTGCCACGATTGCGGAAACCGTTACCGTGACCGGGATCATCGTGTTCACCGGATCGGGTAGCACCGCCCGCCGGGTGGCCCGTGAACGGCCAAAGGTGCCGGTGCTGGTGCTGACCCCATCGCAGAAAATCGCACGGCGCACGGCGCTGCTCTGGGGTGCCTATGCCGTGGTCACCAAAGACATCGGCAGTTTTGAGGAAATGATCGCCAAGGGCAAACGGATGGCCCTGCGCCATGGCTTTGGACAGGCCGGATCAAAACTGATCGCGCTGGCCGGCGTGCCGTTCGGCACCCCCGGTGCCACCAACTTGCTGCACGTGGTAACGCTGGCTGGGGACGAATTGACCCGACACGCCGGCTAGACCGCCGGCCCGATTTCCGACGCAAACTGTGGCGCTGATTCAACACCCGCAACCCCATTTTCTGGGGCGCAACCGTTCGTCGAAAACAATGTTGCGGCTGCACAGCAAACCCCTAGAGACCTTCGCATTCGCAGCATACCCATAGGGAGGGTTTGATGATTACCTTTTCGCGCGCCAGCATTCTGCTGGCCGGCGCCAGCCTGCTGGTCGGCGCACCGGCGGCCTTTGCCCAAGACAATCAGGCCCAAGACGATGGCTCGCTGGCCGATCTGACCGCCCCGATCGTGGTGACCGCAACCAAGAAGAAAGACGTCGAAAACGTCCAGTCGGTGCCGCTGGCCGTTACCGCGCTGAACGCCGGAACGCTTGAAGCGATGAAAGTGCGCGACATCCAGTCGCTGACCTACAGCGCGCCGGGCGTCAGCCTTGATCAGGTTGGCACTTCGCGCGGAACCGCGAACTTTTCGATCCGCGGGCTGGGTATCAACAGCTCGATCCCGTCGATCGAACCCACCGTCGGCACCTTCGTCGATGGCGTTTACATGGGCGTCAACAACGGCGTGGTGTTTGACACTTTCGATCTGGATTCGGTCGAAATCCTGCGCGGCCCGCAAGGGATCCTATTCGGCCGCAATACCACCGGCGGTGCGGTGCTGCTCAACAGCAGTAACCCGACCAAGGACTGGACCCTCAAGATGCGTGGCGGGTTCGACGGGCCGGTCGATGGCGGTCGCGGTGCGCTGAACATGACGATGCAGGGCGTGGTTTCTGGCCCGCTATCAGACAGCCTGGGCGTGAAGCTGGGTGCCTATCACAACAGCGACGGCGGTTACTTCAAGAACCTTTATGACAACGCCAACTTCGGCAAGGCTGAAACCACCATCCTGCGCGGCGGGCTGGCCTACAAATCAGGCGCGCTCAAACTCTCGCTCAAGGGCGAATACTTTGACAGCAACGGCGATGGCGCGATTGCCCAGAACCACGGCATCTATCCGCGCAACAGCTTCCAACTGGCGCTCAACAACCCCGGCTTTTACAAATCACGCGCTTATTTCGGGGTGCTGCGGGGCGATTACGATATCGGCAACGGGGTGATCACCAGCATCACCGGTTATCGCAAATACGACGCCTCGACCGACAACGACATCGATGCCACCGCGCGCACGCTGTTCAATTCGCGCACTTGGCTGGCACAGAAGCAATGGTCTGAAGAACTGCGCTATAATGGCCGGTTCGGCGCGCTTGACCTAACGCTGGGCGGGTATCTGTTCCATCAAAAGATCGGATACGATGAGCTGCGCAACCTGCCCGTTTCAAGCCCGCTTACGTTCTACGGCGGCGGGCGTGAGAACCACGACGTTTACGGCACTTTCGTTGCGGCAGACTATGACCTGACCGATCAGCTAACCCTGAACGCCGGGATCCGCTGGTCCAAGGAGGACAAGGACGGCGCGGTCACATACGTGCGCCCACGCCCGGCCTGCTCGGTCATCGAGCAGACCTGCCCCACCAGCGGCACCAACGCTTACGTCCCCGGCGAAAAGAACGGCTTCACCGACAGCCGCAGCTGGAGCAACTGGACCCCGAAGCTGGGGATGACCTACAAGCTTAACTCGGACATCTTGGGCTATGCCCACTGGACCCGGGCTTATCGTTCGGGTGGCTATAACTTCCGCATCACCGCGCCAACCGCGTTTGAAGCGATCCTGGCCGCGGGCGGCAAGCCGGCGTTCGATGCGGAAAAGGTCGACAGCTATGAAGCCGGGATCAAGTACCAGACGGCGGACCGCAAGGGCACGCTGAACCTGGCGGGCTATCACACCGTGATCGGCAACATGCAGCGCGAAATCAACCAGTCGAGCGCCACGTCGGGCGTCGCCCAGTCGATCTTCAACACCGCTGATGCCCGCATCTGGGGCGGCGAAGTGGAAGCCCGTTATGCCGTGACCAAGAGCCTCGTACTGTCGGGCAACGTCGGCTACATCGACGCCAAGTACACCAAGATCCGCTATGACATTTCGGGCAACGGTTCGATCGGTACGGAAGATTACGCCCTGTGGCTGCCGCGCGTGCCGAAGTGGACGTGGGGCGTAACCGTGATCCACGATCTGGATCTGGGCGATGCACGCGGCAACCTGATCAGCCGGATCAGCTTCCAGCACCGCGCCAAGTATGCTTACACCGACGACAATCTGGGCTGGGTGGGCAAGAGCGACAACCTCGATGCCAACCTGACCTGGAAGACCCCGCTCAAGGGGCTGTCGGTTTCGATCTATGGCAAGAACCTGCTCGATGAAGTGCAGTTCGGGGGCGATACGCAAGTGCCGTTCGGCGGGGCGCTATCCACCGGACAGCGCGTGCCGTTCGCCGCGAACCCCACCGCCGGCACCTTCTCGCCGCTGGCGAAGGGCCGGGTTGTCGGGATGGAAGTCGGTATCGAATTCTAAGCCCGGCGGTTTAGGTCCGTTCCCCGAACAGGGCGCTGCCCACCCGCACGTGGGTGGCGCCCAGCATGATCGCGGTTTCAAAATCGCCGCTCATGCCCATGCTGCGGCCGGCGAGACCTTCGTCGGCCGCAAGTTTGTCCAGCAATGCGAAGAACGGCGCGGGTTCGATTCCCAGCGGGGGTACGCACATCAACCCCACCACCGGCACATCGGCCGCGCGGGCCGCAGCCAGCAACGCCGGCAGATCGGCAATCGCACAACCACCCTTTTGCGCTTCCGCGCCGATGTTGACCTGCACAAAACAGGGCACGCGCCGGCCCGCCTTGGCCATGGCCGCCCCCAGTGCGGTGACCAGCGATGGCCGATCAAGCGAGTGAATCACATCGAACAGCGCCACTGCCTCATCCGCCTTGTTCGATTGCAACTGCCCCACCAGATGCAATTCGATGCCCGGATGCGCCGCGCGCAGCGCCGGCCACTTGGCCTGCGCTTCTTGCACCCGATTTTCGCCGAACACACGCTGCCCGGCCGCAATCAACGGTTCGATTGCGGTGGCGGGGTGGGTCTTGCTGACTGCGATCAGGGTGATCTCATCGGCTTTGCGCCCGGCGATGCGGGCAGCATGAGCGATACGATCGCGAACGTCTTGGAGTGGCTCATTCATGGCGCGGTGCTATAGCGCAGCGATGCGATCCCGCCACCCTTTCAGGCACACCGCGTCTTTTCCGCGGATCTGGCTGCTCAGTGATGCGCGCAACGACATGGTGCTGGAACGCGCGCTGCGCCGGTTGCCCCACGGCAGCGGGGTGATCCTGCGGCACTATCACCTGCCGCCCGCCGCCCGCGCCGCGCGGCTGGCTCAGCTGAGCCGGATCGCCCGCGCTTGCGGACACACGGTGGTGCTGGCCGGGACTATGGCTCAGGCTCGCCAGATCGGGGCCGATGGTGCTTATGGCAGCGCGGCCACCTTGGCACGGGGGGCTGCCGGGCTGCGGCTTGCCACCGTTCATTCGCTGCGCGAAATCGGCCGGGCGATACGGGCTGATGCCGTGCTGCTCAGCCCGGTCTTCGCCACCCGTTCGCATCCCGCCGGGCCGGTGCTGGGGCCGGTGCGCTTTCGCCTGCTGGCCGCACGCGCGGCACGGCCGGTGATCGCGCTTGGCGGCATGGACGCACGCCGCGCAGCCCGGCTTGGCACCTCGGGGTGGGCCGGGATCGACGCCTTTTTGCGATAAAGCGAATCCCCGGATTCCCGCGGATTCTTGACGCGGAGTCACACCCCGGCGCATAAGGCCAGCCACACCAAGGGGAGCACCATGGCAACAGGCCCGATTTCAGCCGGACAGCGCGGCGCGCGCGTTGATTGGCGTGCGGCGTTCCGGCGCAGCTTGCGCCGGGCGGGCGAAATTGCCGGCGCGGCCGGGCTGCTCGTGGGGATGGCGTTTCTCGCGCTCGCCCTGCTCAGCTACACCCAAACCGATCCTTCGCTGTCAACCGCTGCCGGCGGCACTGTCGAAAACTGGATGGGTGCCCCCGGTGCGTGGATCGCCGATGCCTTGCTGCTATTGTTCGGGCCGATCTGCATCCTGATCCTGCCACTGCTCTATGTCATGGCGCGCAAGCTGTGGCGGCTGGTTGAGGAAGAAGATCAGGAACTGGAACACACCAACCACAAATGGTGGCGACCGCTGGCGATGCTGCTGTGCGGGATGTGGCTACTGGCCAGCGTGCTGGCGCTGGCGATCGAACGCAATGGGTCATTGCCTGCGGGCTGGGGCGGGATCACCGGGCTGGCCGGTGCCGGCGCGATCAAGGCGCTATCGCTGCAACTGCCCCTAGCCGCCCGGTTCTGGAGCATTCTGGGCCTAGCGATCGCCAGTCTGGCGGGCGGCGCGGTGTTGGCCGGCCGGGTATTCGCGATCGATTGGGGCAGCCTGTTAACCCTGCCCGGGGCGATCAAGCACGCCCCCACCATCCCGGCGGCGATCCCAGCCGCGCTGGAAGCGGTGATCCCGCTGCCGCGCAAAGACAAGAAGGTCCGCGCCGAGGCAGAGATCGAACCGGCCGAACCGCTGGCCCCGGCGCGCATCCCGCCGGTGATCACCGACCCCACCCAGCCCAAGGTTTCGACGGCGGCACCCCCGAAAAGCCTGCAGGGCGACTTGTTCGATACCTACAAGTTGCCAGACCTTGATCTGCTGCACGATGCCCCGCCCAATTCGGACAAGAAGATCGACAAGCTGGCGCTGGAACGCAACGCGCGCCTGCTGGAAACGGTGCTCGACGATTTCAACGTCAAAGGTGAAATTACCGCCGTGCGCACCGGGCCGGTGGTTACGATGTACGAACTCGAACCCGCGCCCGGCATCAAATCCAGCCGAGTGATCGGGCTGGCCGACGATATCGCCCGCAACATGAGCGCGATTTCCGCCCGCGTCTCCTCGATCCCGGGGCGCACGGTGATGGGGATCGAATTGCCCAACGCCGATCGGCAAATGGTCGGGTTCAAGGAACTGGTGGCCTGCGAACAGTTCGCCCATTCCAAGGGCGCGTTGCCGATCATTCTGGGCAAGGACATCGCCGGCGAACCGATCGTGGCCGATCTGGCCACCATGCCGCACCTGCTGGTGGCCGGGACCACCGGTTCGGGCAAGTCGGTTGGGCTGAACTGCATCCTGCTGTCGCTGCTCTACCGGCTGACCCCGGCGCAGTGCCGGATGATCCTGGTCGACCCCAAAGTGCTCGAACTCAAGTCCTACGACGATATCCCGCACTTGCTCTCGCCCGTGGTGACCGAACCGGCCAAGGCCGTGCGCGCGCTGAAGTGGGCGGTCGAGGAAATGGAACGCCGCTATCGCCAGATGAGCGAAATCAGCGTCCGCAACTTGTCCGGCTTCAACGAAAAGGTTCGCGCCGCGGCCGCCAAAGGCAAGCCGCTGGGCCGCCGCATCCAGATCGGGTTCGATCCCGAAACCGGCGAAGAACTGTTCGAAGAACACCAGCTGGATTACCAGCCGCTGCCGCAAATCGTGGTGATCGTCGACGAACTGGCCGACCTGATGGTGACGGTGGGCAAGGAAGTCGAAGTGCTGATCCAGCGGCTCAGCCAGAAAAGCCGCGCGGCCGGGATCCACCTGATCATGGCCACCCAGCGCCCGTCGGTCGATGTCATTACCGGGGTGATCAAGGCCAACCTGCCCACCCGGATCAGCTTTGCCGTGACCAGCCGGATCGACAGCCGCACCATCCTTGGCGAACAGGGTGCCGAACAACTGCTGGGCAAGGGCGATATGCTCTACAAGCCCAACACCGATCCGATCAAACGCGTCCACGGACCGTTCGTTTCGGATGAAGAAGTGGAACGCATCGCCGATTTCTGGCGCAGTCAGGGCAAGCCCGAATATATCGATTCCGTTACCGAAGAACCCGAAGACGGCGGCGCGTTCGGGTTTGACGATCTCGATGCCACGGCATCCGACAACCCGGACGAACGCAAGTATCGTCAGGCCTGCCAGATCGTGTTCGAAAGCCAGAAGGCATCGGCCAGCTGGCTGCAACGCCAGCTTGGCGTGGGGTACAATACCGCCGCCAAGTGGGTGGAGCGGATGGAGGCCGATGGCTTTGTTGGCCCGGCCAACCATGTCGGCCGGCGCGACATCTACCGCGACAAGGACGGCAACCCGCTATAACACCCGGCGCTGCCGATCCAGCTGCACGGTAAGGTCGGCCCGGCCGGGCATTTCCGTCAGGATATGCCGGGTCAGCCGCTCATAATGCTGGATGAAGCGGGTGACCTGCGCTGGGGTCATCACCCCAGCCCCATTAGCACCGCCATCACCACTGCGACTGCGCAATTCGGCCTCTTGCTGTTCGCGCCACTGTGCCACCACGGCCCAATCTGGTGCGGCCAGCAGCACCAGCCGGTCCAGCCGCGCGAACAGGTGCTGATATGCCCCGCCCAGCGCGGCATTGGCATACGTACGCCAGCTGACCGCCGGATCGTCATCCCGTTCCAGCGCGTTGACCGGTTCAACCAGCGCCGCGGCCGATTGCGGGCGCGCGCCAAGGCACCAGCCTTCCAACAGCAACACTTGCAGGTTGGCCGGTGCTTGCGGCCAAAGCTGCATCGGCACGCGATCATCTGCGGCCTTGTCGAACCGCGGCAGCGCCGCCGCTTCGCCCCGCGCCAGCGCATCCAACGTGGCCAGCCCCAAGGAAATGTCGTGCGTGCCGGGCACCCCGCGCGTGGCCAGCAAAGGATGGACTTCGCGCGCCAAGCGCTGCCGCTCCATCCGGGTTAGATAAAGGTCATCAAGCGACAACGTCGCAACCGTCACCCCCAGCCCAGCCAGCCGTTCGGCCAACCTTGCCACCAGCGTCGACTTGCCCGAACCCTGCGCGCCGCAAATGCCCAGCACGAACAGTCCGCGCTGCCCCGCGCGCCACGCGGCGATACGGGTCAGCAATGCATCGACCAATTCGAGCGAAGGGCCAGTCATCAGCTATGCCTACCCGATCCAACCGCTCGGCGTCACCCGCAATTGCCGATTGCAGCCACCCCGCCAAAGTGAAACAATCCGCCAGCAATTTCACAACACGCGATTGGGGGAATGATAATGGGTCCGGCATTCAGCGGCTTCACCCAGTTGGCCTATGTCACCACCGACCTTGAGCGGGCGATCGTGCTATTCCGCGAACGCTATAACATCCCGTCATTCCTTGAACTGGATGGCGATCTGCCGGTGACGGATCGGGCCGGCCCCGCCCGGCTCAAGCTGCGATTTGCCATTGCCGACGTCGCCGGGGTGCAGATCGAACTGATCGAACCCAAGCCCGGGTGCGTACCGATCTATCGCGAAGGCTTGCCCGGAACCGGCTTTGCCATTGCGTTCCACCACGTGTCGGTGCCGCTGCCCGGTGACGCAGCGCGGTGGGATGGGTTTCCTGCCGAACTGGCAGCACAAGGCCGCAGCGTGGCCATGTCGGCCCGGGTCAGCCCGACATCCGGATTCCTCTATGTCGACGACAAGGCCACGTTGGGCCACTATGTCGAATATGTCTGGAACGCTGGGCCAAACCGCCTGAAAGCGATGACCCCGGGTTATTTCGATCCGGTCTGACTATCGGGCAAAGGCCAGCCCACGCGCTTGATTTCAAAGCTATCGGCATTGCGGACATAGTTTCCGCCGCCATGCTGGCGTCCGATCAGGCCCATTGCCGGCGTATCCAGCCGCAGCCGGGCGGCATCTTCCACGAACGCATCCTGCACGTGCATCGCCACGATTTCGCCCAGCACCACCGTGCTGCGCGGGCCGGGATCGATGATCTGCCAGACCTTGCATTCGAAGTTGACCGGAGCGGATGCAATCAACGGCGGGGCGATCTTGGTGGCCGGCCGCGTCGCCACCCCAGCCGCCGCCAGTTCATCGACCCCCGGGGGGGCATCGGCCGCGGTCAGGTTCATCGCGTGGGCATCGCTTTCGCTGACCAGTGCGACGGTGAATTCCCCGGTTTCGCGGATCAACCGCGCGGTATCCTTGTCACCGCCCCGGGCGTGGTGCGCCATCAACCCCAACACCACCAGCGGCGGTTCATCACCGAGCGCGTTAAAGAAGCTGTGCGGTGCGGCGTTAACCGCGCCATCGGCCCCGCGCGTCACGGTCCATGCGATCGGGCGCGGGGTGATCGTGCTGACCATCAGTTTATAGCGATCAGCGGGCGAAAGCGTGGCAAAGTCGAGATACATCGGCACCGGGCTAATCCTTTGGTACAGCGCGGTCCAGCGACATTACGCCAATTCTGCCCGGCGCAACGCTTACAATTCGTTGCCAAACGGCCGGAACGGTTCGGCCACCGCGGCCGGCACCCGCACGATCCGCCCGGCGGCGCGATCGATGATCGCCCACGTGGTCTTGGCGGCAACGATCACTTTGCCGGCACTGTTGCGAAAATCGACCCGGCGATCGAACCGGGCACCGGCGGGGCCTTCGGGAATGAAGGTTTCGCCGGTGGCGCTTTCGCCCAGCCCGATATTGCCGCGATAATCGATTTCGTGCCGGGTGACGACCCAAACATAGGTCGCCTGATGCTCTGATGCGGCCACGGCAGACCAGTGCGCGGTGGCCAACTGCTGGATCCAGTCGACCCAGACCGCATTGTTAACATGGCCCAGTTCATCAATGTGTTCGGGGCCGGCGGTGAAAACTTGTGTATGGCGATGGCTCATTCCGGCACCCCCAGTTGCCACAAGATGAAGGCAAACTCTTCCGCCACTTCCTTCAAGCTTTCGAACCGGCCCGATTTACCGCCGTGCCCTGCACCCATATTGGTCTTGAGCAGCAGTTCGTTACCATCGGTTTTCAGCTCGCGCAGTTTGGCGACCCATTTGGCCGGTTCCCAATACGTCACCCGCGGATCGTTCAGCCCGGCGGTGACCAGCAGCGGTGGGTAAGCCTGCGCCCGCACCTGATCGTAGGGAGAATACGATCGGATCAGTTCAAACGCTGCCTTATCTTCGATCGGGTTGCCCCATTCGGGCCATTCGCCCGGGGTCAGCGGCAGGGTGGGATCCAGCATCGTGTTCAGCACATCGACAAACGGCACGTGCGCCACCACCACGCCCCACAGCGTCGGATCGGAATTGATCACCGCCCCCATCAGTTCGCCGCCCGCCGATCCGCCCGAAATGCTGATCCGCCCGGCCTGCGTCAGTCCGCGGGCGATCAGCCCGTGCGCCACATCGACGAAATCGGTAAACGTGTTGGTGCGTCGCTCCAGCTTGCCGGCCTTGTACCATGCCCGGCCCAGATCATCGCCGCCGCGGATATGCGCAATGGCATAAGCAAACCCGCGATCGACCAGGCTGAGCCGGCTGGTGGAAAAGCCCGGTTCGATGGCAATGCCATAAGCCCCATAGCCATAAAGATGCAGCGGCCCGCCCGCCGGCCGATCTTTGCGCAGCACCACGCTGACCGGGATCAGCGTGCCATCGCGCGCCGCGATTTCCAGCCGTTGGGTAACGTAAAGCGCCGCATCGTAACCTGATGGGATTTCTTGCACTTTGAGCGTGGTCAGCGTGTGCGCGGCCACATCATAATCCAGCACGCTGGCCGGGTTGACCATGCTTTCATAAGCCAGCCGCAGCGTGGTCACCGCCCATTCGGGATTATCGCCCAGCCCGGCGCAATAACTGGCTTCGGGAAACACGATCGGTTCGATCCGGGCGGGATCGTCGTAATACCGCACTTCGATCTGATCCAGCCCAGCCCGCCGTCCTTCGATCACATAGAAATCGCGGAACAGGTCAAACCCGGTCAGGTAAAAGTCGTCTGACCCCGCGATCAATGTAGTCCAGATGCCGGGATCGGCCAGCGACGCGGTGGCCAGGCGAAAGTTTTCGTGGGTATCGTTGACATGAATGAACAGCGTCTCGCCGTGCAGGTCGACGTCATATTCCACCCCGGTCTGACGCGGTTTGACAAGGATCGGCGCGGCAAGAGGATCAGCGGCCGGGACGATCCGCACTTCGCTGGTTTCGTGATCGCTGCTGCCAATGATCAGCCATTGTTCGTTGGCGGACAACGATGAACCGACACGGAAGCCTTCGTCATCCTCGTGGTACAATTCAACATCGCTGGACAGCGGCTGGCCCAGCCAGTGCAGCCGGGCGTTATCCGTGCGCCATTGTTCGTTCGCCAGCGAATAGACCAGCCCTGTATCGCCCGCGACCCAGACCAGACTGGACAGCGTGCCGGGAATTTCGTCCGGCAGCAGTGCGCCCGTGACCAAATCCTTGACCCGCGCGGTAAAGCGTTCCGATCCGTTATCGTCCACCGCATAGGCCAGCAGTCGGCCATTGCCCGAGACCGACAGCGCGCCCAAGCGAAAGTATTCATGCCCGGCGGCCAGAGCCACTTCATCGAGGATCAACTCGTCGGCACCGCCAGCCACCGGCCGACGCCACCATTTCTTGTATTCGGCACCTTCCTCGAACTCGATCCAGTACAGGAAATCGCCGTCGTGTTGCGGGACCGACTTGTCGGCTTCCTTGATCCGGCCGCGCATTTCTTTGAACAGCGTATCGATCCGACCCTGCTGGCCGGCCATCCGGGCTTCGAACCAGCCGTTTTCGGCACCAAGATGGGCCAGCACCGCAGGATCGGTCACTTCAGGGTAGCCGGGATCGCGCAGCCACGCATAATCGTCGGTCACGGTGATCCCGTGGTGGGTCGTGCTGGACGGGTGCTTGGCTGCGATCGGTGCCGCAATGGGGGGAGTGGTAACGGTCATGGCTCGGGTCTATGGTGCTGCCCTTGTCCCTGCAAGTCGGACCCTGAAAATCGATGCTGATGAATACCCACAAAGCCCGTCTCGAAGCCTTGCGCACCGAATTGCGAACCCGCCAGCTGGATGGGTTTGTCGTGCCGATTTCAGACGAACACATGAGCGAATACGTTGGCGCCTATGCCCAGCGGCTGGCGTGGTTGACGGGCTTTGCTGGATCGGCCGGAACCGCGGTGGTGCTGGCCGACAAGGCCGCGATCTTTGTCGATGGGCGTTACACCCTGCAAGTGCGCGAACAAGTGGACGGCGCGCTGTTCGAATATCAGTCGGTGCCCGCCACCAGCCCGGCCGCGTGGCTGGCCGCACAGGCCCCGCAAGGCGCGCGCATCGGGTACGACGCATGGTTGCATGGCAAGCCGTGGGTCGATGCCACCAATCAGGCGCTATCCACCAATGGCGGCGCGCTGGTGCCGACCAGCGGCAACCCGATTGATGCAATCTGGGCCGATCAACCGGCCCCTTCGCCCGCCCCGGCGATCGTTCATCCGACCGAACACGCCGGCGTTTCCAGCGAAGCAAAGCGCAGCGAAGTGGCCGAATGGCTCAGCACGCGCGGACTTGATGCCGCAGTCATATCCGCGCTCGATGGGGTGGCATGGCTGCTCAACATCCGCGGTGCAGACGTCGATCGCACCCCGGTGGCGCTGTCGTTCGTACTGGCTCATGCCGATGGCACCGCCCAGCTGTTCATCGCCCCGGACAAGGTTACGCCGGAACTGCGCGCGCACCTTGGCAACGCAGTCACGATCCTGCCGCGCGATGAATTTGTTCCCCAGCTGCACGCATTGGCTGGGAAGAAGGTAGCAGTTGATCCCGAACGCTCCGTCGCCGCGGTGTTTGCCGCGCTGGCCGGGGCCGGGGCACAAGTTGTCGAACTGATCGACCCCACGGTGCTGCCCAAGGCGATCAAGAACCCCGCCGAACAGGCCGGCCAGCGCGCCGCACAGGCCCGCGATGGTGCGGCGATCGCCCAGTTCCTGCATTGGCTGTCGATCGAAGCCCCCAAAGGCGGCGAAACCGAACTGTCCGCCGCGGCCAAGCTGCAGGCCCTGCGCGAAGCAACCGGGCTGCTGCGCGATCTTTCGTTCGATACGATTTCGGCTGCCGGCCCCAATGCCGCCAGCCCGCACTACAAGGTCACCGCGGAATCGAACCGGGCGATCGAACCGAACTCGATCTACCTGGTCGATTCGGGTGGGCAATATGCCGATGGCACCACCGATATCACCCGCACGGTGTGGATCGGCCCGGGCCAACCCAGCGCGGAACATAAGGACCGCTTCACCCGCGTGCTGAAAGGCCACATCACGCTGGCGCAAGCGGTGTTCCCGCAAGGCACCGTGGGCAGCCAGCTCGACAGTTTTGCCCGGATGCATTTGTGGCAGGCCGGCCTCGATTATGCCCACGGCACCGGCCACGGGGTGGGCAGCTTCCTGTCGGTCCACGAAGGGCCGCAGCGGATTGCCAAGGCTGCCGGCGGGCAAGCCGGCACCGGGCAAGAACTGCTGGCCGGAATGATCCTTTCAAACGAACCGGGGTATTACAAGGCGGGCGAATACGGCATTCGCACCGAAAACCTCGTGCTGGTTGAACCGCGCGAAATCCCCGGCGCGGATGGCGCGTACCTTGGCTTTGAAACGCTGACCTTTGCGCCGATCGACAAAGCGCTGGTCGATCCCACCCTGCTGACCCGCGCTGACGTGGCGTGGTGGAATGCCTATCACGCCAAAGTCGAAGCCCTGCTGGCCCCGCAACTATCCGGAGATGCGCTGGCATGGTTGAAGGAGCAGTGCCGCCCCCTGTAACCTAATGACACTGTAACCCGTTGCTTGCGTGCGGCTGAACGCCACGGCTGCGCTGCGACAATTAGCGACAAATTCGCCGTTATGCGGCATAATCGCGCGACAGTCCGGGCCTAGCAGGACAGGGTAAGCCGCGTTATCCGCGCATCCCCTCCCCCTTCTTGTGCGGGTTCGCGGCTTCACCTGTTTTGCTGGATGGGAGTATCCACATGAAGACAATTCTGCTCGGAATTTCGCTGGCAGCGATGGCTGGCGCAGGCGTGGCGATCGCCCAGGATCACGGTCCCGGCATGGCTGGAATGCCCGGAATGTCCGAACACGCGGGCATGGATCCCATGGGCGACAAAACCGTTACCCGCGCCGAAGCGCAGGCCAAGGCGGAAGAACATTTTGCCAAGATGGACGTGAACAAGGACGGCAAGCTTGATGCAGCCGATCGGACTGCGTTCATGGGGCAGGCGTTCGACAAGCTCGACGCCAACAAAGATGGCGCGATTTCCCGCGATGAATTTGCCGCCCGGCACAAAGATGGCGCGAACCCCGACCAGCACGCCGACAAGGAGGCGATGGGCAAGGGCGGAATGGGCCGCATGGCCGGCGCGATGATGTTGCTGCGAATGGCCGATACCAACAAGGATGGTGCGGTCAGCAAGGATGAATTCGTGGCCGGACACCTCAAGATGTTCGACATGGCTGACACCAACCATGACGGCAAGCTGACCCCGCAAGAACGCAAGGCCGCGCGGGCCAAGATGCGCGAACATATGCGCGGAATGGGCCACGGCGACAAGCAACACGGCGATCACGCCATGCCACCGCCACCGCCACCCCCGCCGCCGCCACCTGCCGGTTAAGCAGGTTCTGCGCTGCATCGCCGATGGACGAAAGTGCCCCGATCCGCATTCTGCTCGTCGATGATGAGCAAGCGCTGCGCCAGCCCCTGGCCGAGTATCTCTCGCGCCAGGGGTTCGTCGTTACCCAGGCGGCCAGCGCGGCGCAGGCCCGCAGCCTGCTGCGCGATGAAACGCCAGATCTGGTCTTGCTCGATATCATGATGCCCGGCGAAGATGGCCTGTCGCTCTGCCGGCACTTGTCCGAAACGCGGGCGATCCCAACCATCATGCTGACTGCCAAGGGCGAAGCGATGGACCGGATCGTCGGGCTGGAAATCGGTGCCGATGATTACGTGGTCAAACCGTTCGAACCGCGCGAACTGGTGGCGCGCATCCGGTCTGTTCTGCGCCGCACCGCCAAGGGCCTGACCGCCCCGGCCGACGATGAAATTCTCGAATTCGATGGCTGGCAGCTCGATCCGCTGAAGCGGCGGCTAAGCGATCCCGGTGGGGCGATGGTTTCGATCTCGTCGGCCGAATTCAGGCTGCTGATGGCGTTTCTCGATCATCCCCGGCAAGTGCTCGATCGTGATCGGCTGCTCGATATGGTGCAAGGTCGCGAAGCTCACTTGTTCGATCGGGCAGTGGACAATCAGGTCAGCCGCCTGCGCCGCAAGATCGAAGCCGACAGCCGCAACCCGACGTTAATCCAGACGGTCTGGGGCGGGGGGTACATGCTGGCCGCCGACGTGCGCCGCTTGCGCGCCGATCCGACCGGCAGCTGATCCGGCATGAACCATTCAAGAATAGCCCGCTGGTGGCCCCGCAGCCTGCAGGGCCAGTTGCTGCTGGCAATCGCGCTGGCGCTATTGCTCGCACAGGGCATCAGCGCGGCCCTGCTGTACCGGGCGCAAGCGGAGCGGCGCGAAGCAACGCTGGTTCACACCGCGGCGTTACGGTTGTTTGCCGCGGGCCGCGAAGCCGAACTGTTTGGGGGCGAACACCACCACCCGACCGAGGCATTTGGTGGCGATCGCCCGTTTCGCGTCCAGCGACTGGCCGCCAATCCACTGCGCGCGGGCGACCAGCGCAACGCGCACGCCGAAATAGAACTGCGCGAAATCCTTGAACAACAAGGGGCGCAACTGGGCCAGGTGATCGTGATCCACCGCCCGGCAAGCGATGATCCGCGTCTGCTGGGCAAACTGGAACGCCGGGCGCAGATGCTTGGCGCGCATGGGCCGCCACCGCCGGATCATGTGATGCTGGCTGCGGTCGAAGTGCGCCCGGCCGGTGGGTGGATGCTGGTGCGTGTGCCGGTTCCCGGCGGCGAACGGATGCTGCTTGCCACGCTGCTCGGGCAAACCCTGCTGCTTTATGCGCTGCTGGTCGGCGCGATTGCGCTGATCGTTGGGCGGATCACCCGCCCGCTGGCCGCACTGACGCGGCGGCTGGAACGGTTTGCCCAAACCCGGGCCGTGGACGGCCAACTGGCTCCCGAAGGCCCCGATGATGTCCGCCGCCTGATCGTGGCGCACAACGCGATGGAAGGGCGGATCGCAGCGTTGCTCGATGAAAAAGACGTGATGCTGGGCGCCATCGGCCACGATCTGAAAACCCCGCTGGCCGCGCTCAGGGTGCGGATCGAAAGCGTTGAGGATGTCGGCGAACGCGCGAAAATGGCCGCCACGATCGAGGACATCACCCGCTCGCTCGATGATATCCTCTCGCTCGCCCGCGTCGGTCGGCCCAGCGACCCGTTGGAACCGGCCGAACTCTGCGCGCTGGTTGGGCAAGTTGCCGACGAATTCGAAGACATGGGCGAACCGGTCACGTTCCTGCCGTGCGAACGAGTAGTCTTGCCGCTGCGGGCAACGTGGTTGCGCCGCGCGGTGCGCAATCTGGTGTCCAATGCCCTGCGTTATGGCCAGCGGGCGCGGATCACGGTGGTGCGCGAACCAGGCCAGGTCCTGATCCGAATCGAAGATGACGGCCCCGGCATCGCCCCCGCCGATCTCGACCGGATGCTCGAACCGTTCACCCGCGGCGAACCATCGCGCAACAGCGCCACGGGCGGGGCGGGGCTGGGTCTGACGCTGGCCCGCGCGATCGCCGAACAGCACGGCGGCGCGTTGACGCTGGCCAATCGCCGGACTTCTGCTGGGCAGGATATTGGGCAAAACAGCGGGCTGACCGCGACGATTGTACTGCCGCTCGGCTGAACCCGCGTTCGGCTTTTGCATGCGCAGCAAACCATCGCTAGAAGCCCTTGGCCATGCCCGAACCATTCATCCTGCTTGACGATGCACGCCCCGATGGGGCCAGCGACGCGCGCCTTTACCGGGCGCCGCGCGAAGTGATCGTTGCGCGCCGGGTTGAAGACGTGGCCCCTGCGCTGGACCGGATCGAAGCGCTGCGCCGCGAAGGGGCCGAACTGGCAGGCTATTTCGCTTATGAAGCCGGGTTGGCGCTGGAACCGCGGCTGGCCCCACTGACAGCATCGCGCAGCGGGGCCATGGGGCCACTGGTTTGGTTCGGGGCATTCGATGGGTTCGAAACGATCCCCGCCGCCGAAGTTCCGGCATGGCTGGCCGCCCAAGCCGCCGACAATGCCGGACCCAATGCCCAGATCGGCCCGATCGAACCCCAACTGTCGCCCGGCGGCTACGGCGCGGCGTTCGCCGAATTGCAGGAAGCAATCGCTGCCGGCGATATCTATCAAGCCAATCTGACCTTCCACCTTGCGGGATCGTTTCGCGGCGATCCGGTGGCGCTCTATGCCGCACTGCGTCCCGCGGCCGGGGCCGGATATGGCGGGATCGTTTGCGATGGTACGCACTGGTTGCTGTCGTGTTCGCCAGAACTGTTTTTCGCGCTCAAGGATGGGGCCGCCACCGTCAAACCGATGAAAGGCACCCGGCCGCGGGGCCGCGATGCCGCCGAAGACGCCGCGTTCGCCGCGGAACTGGCCGCTTCGACCAAGGACCGGGCGGAAAACCTGATGATCGTCGATCTGATGCGCAACGACCTGTCGCGCGTGGCAGAGGCCGGCAGCGTCAAGGTCGACAAACCGTTCGCGGTCGAAAGCTATCCCACGGTCCACCAGATGGTCACTACGGTGCGGGCACGTCTGCAAGACGGTTATGGCGCGGGCGACATGGTCCGCGCGATCTTTCCCTGCGGATCGATCACTGGTGCGCCCAAGATCCGCGCGATGGAACTGATCAACGCGGTCGAACGCGATGCCCGCGGCCCCTATTGCGGGGCAATCGGGCGGATCGATGCCAACGGCGATGCCGCCTTCAACGTGGCGATCCGCACCTTGCGGCTAACCCCGGGCGAAAACGGCCGTGGACGGGCAGTGCTGGGGGTGGGTTCGGCCATCGTCGCGGATAGCGAAGGCCTGCAGGAATGGCGCGAATGCCTCGTCAAAGGCGGGTTCGTAAGGCTTTACGCCGCCGGGTGCGACCTGATCGAAACCATGCGCTTTACCCCGGAAGAAGGGGTGCCACTGCTTGAACTGCACCTTGAACGGATCAAGGCCAGTGCCGCCGAGCTGGGCTTTACCTTCGATCGGCACGCGGTGCGCAATGCGATCCAAGCGCTCTGCTTCGAGGCCGACCAGCCCGCGCGCCTGCGCCTCGTGGCTGCGCGCAGCGGGGCTTACAGCCTTGAACTGGGCGAACTTCCCGCCCCGCTGACATCGCCGGTTACCTGCACGGTGCTGCGCCTGCCGGTCGATGCCGGGGACTGGCGCCTGCGCCACAAGAGCAGCGATCGCGGATTTTACGACGCCGGCCTGAAAGCCGCCAAGGCTGCAGGCGCAGGTGAGGCCCTGTTTTTGCGCGACGATGGCCTGCTGACCGAAGGCTGCTTTACCAACCTGTTTGTCGAACGTGGCGGAAAGCTGCTGACCCCGCCCGCGCGCCTTGGCTTGCTGCCGGGCGTGTTGCGCCGTTCGCTGATCGAAACGGGCCGCGCCGAAGAAGCCGAACTGACGCTGGATGATTTGCGCAGCGGGTTCCTGATCGGCAACGCCTTGCGCGGGTTGATCCCCGCCCGGTTACTGCCATGATCTCGCAGGCCCTCCACCGTATTGCCCCATCGCGCACCACGGCGATGACCGATCGGGCCACCGAACTGCGCGCCGCCGGGCGCGATATCATCTCGCTGTCGGTGGGCGAACCCGATTTCGCCACCCCGCCCCACGTCATCGCCGCGGCCCATGCCGCGCTCGATGCGGGCGACACCAAATATACCCCGGTTTCCGGCACGCTGCGGCTGCGCGAAGCCGCGGCGCTGCACTTTCGCCGCGATCTGGGCATCACCGTGCCCGCCAGTCAGGTGATCATCAGTGCCGGCGGCAAACAGGCGATCTTCCACGCGCTGCTGGCCACGCTCGATCCCGGCGATGACGTGCTGATCCCCAGTCCGTGGTGGGTCAGCTATCCCGAAATCGTGCGCTTCACCGGGGCCGCCGTGGTTGACCTGCCAACCACCGCCGCGGGCGGGTTTCGGATCACCGCCGCACAGCTTGAAGCGGCGATCACCCCGCGGACACGCTGGTTGTTGCTGAACAGCCCGGGCAACCCCACCGGGGCGACATATTCTGCCGAAGACTTGCGCGCGCTGGGCGAAGTGCTGGCCCGGCACCCGCGGGTGCTGATCCTGTCTGACGATATCTATGCCCCGCTGCGCTACACCGCCGGAGCCCATGCAACCTTGGCGGTAGAATGTCCGCAATTGGCTGACCGCGTGCTGACCGTGTCGGGCGTGTCCAAAAGCCATGCGATGACCGGCTTTCGCATCGGCGTGGCGGCCGGGCCGGCTTGGCTGATCGGCGCAATGGGCCGGCTGCAATCGCACTCCTCTGGCAATCCTGCCTCGATCAGCCAGGCTGCCGCCGTTGCCGCGTTCGAAGGACCGCAGGATTTCCTGGGCGAATGGCGTGAACGGTTTCGGGCGCGGCGCGATATGGTGGTGGCCGCGATCAACGCGGTGCCCGGGCTGTCCTGCCCGGTCCCCGATGGCGCGTTTTATTGCATGGTCGATGCTGCGCCGCTGATGGCCCGGTTTGGCGATGACGAGGCGCTGTGCCTGCACTTGCTCGAACACGGGGTGGCGGTGGTCGCCGCATCGGCCTTTGGCGGCGCAAACGGCTTTCGCATTTCCTTCGCGGCCAGCGAAACCACACTTAAAGAAGCAGTGCGCCGCATTGCCGGAGCATTGGCATGACCACGATCCCGATCCTGTATGAAGATGGCGAAGCGCTGGTGATTGACAAGCCCGCCGGCCTGCCGATCGAACGCCCCCGCGCGGGCGGGCGCAGCCTTGAAGACCGGCTTGATGACCTGAAATTCGGGTTCCTGCGCCAACCCGTGCCGGTGCACCGCATCGATACCGACACCTCGGGCTGCCTGCTGCTGGCCCGCAACCCCAAGGCGCTCAAGCGTTTCAACGCCGCGTTTGAAAACCGGCAGGTCGAAAAGGTCTATCTCGGTATCGTCAATGGCCCGGTTGATGGCGTTGACGGCACGATCGCGCTGTCGCTGGCCAAAATCAGCAGCGCCGAAAAAGGGTGGCGCATGATCGCCGCCAAAAAGGGCAAGCCATCGATCACCCACTGGCGCAAGCTGGCCCAGCGCGGCAGCCTAACGCTGGTGGAATTCCGTCCCGAAACCGGGCGAACCCACCAAATCCGCATCCATGCGCAGGCCGGGCTGGGTCATGCACTGCTGGGCGATCCGGTTTATGGCAGCGGGGCTGGTGCACAGCGTACCATGCTGCACGCGCGCACGCTGATCGTTGCGCGCGAAGGCAAGCCGCCGATCACTGCCACCGCGCCGCTGCCGGCGGATTTCATCGCGCTCGGGTTTGGCGATGTCCTCCTCGGCGGATGAAGCCGCGGCCCGCGCGGTGGCGCTGGCCAGCGAAAGCTTCATCACCGCATCCGGCCCGGGCGGGCAAAACGTCAACAAGGTCGCCACGGCGGTGCAGCTGCGGCTCAACGTCTATGCGCTGCGCCTGCCGGTACCGGTGTTCGCCCGGCTGCGGCAACTGGCGGGCAGCCGGATGACAGCGAAAGGCGAACTGTTGATCACCGCACAGCGATTCCGCACGCAGGAAGCCAACCGCACCGATGCGCGCGAACGGCTGAGCGAACTGATCGGCGAGGCGTTCAACCTGCCCCAGCAGCGCGCGAAAAGCCGGCTCAACCGGGTGAGCAAGACCGCCCGGCTGGAAGGCAAGAAAATCCGCGGTGCAGTGAAAGCCGGCCGCGGCAAAGTGCGGTTCGACTGATCAGATCGCCGCGCTGGCGCTCATCACTTGGCGCCCATCGGCAGCGAACGCACCCAATTCGATCCCGCTATCGATGCTGCGCAGCACGAGGTGCAGCATTTCCCCGCAGATCGCGGGCGAAACTCCGCGAAAATCGAACCTGGTCAGCTGGTTGTCACCCCATTCCCGGCGCGCCAGATCAAGCAGCAGCGTGGCGGTCAACGGCCCATGCACCACCAGCCCGCGATAGTTTTCCGCGTCTGCAGCATAAGGGCGATCGTAATGGATGCGATGGCTGTTGAAGGTCAGTGCGGAATAGCGAAACAACAAAGGCTCGGTTGGCACGAACGCGCGGTGCGCGTCCCACGGCGCGGGATCGAACGTGCCCTCCCCCAATGCTGGCGGCGCAGGCGGAGTGCCGGCATCGGCCGGGGCACGATAGACCAGCGATTGCACCTCGCGCACGGCCAGGCCATCTGCACCGTGGGTTTCGTGGGCCACGTCCACGAACACCAGTTGCCCCGATCCGCCGGTCTTTTCCGTGACCGACAACACCCGCGACGTGCGCGTTACTGCATCATCCACCCGCAGCGGGGTGATGAATTCAACCTTGCTCGATGCCCACATTCGCCGCGGCAGCGGCACCGGGGGCAGGAAGCTGGCTGGACTGTCATCGCGCAGCGGGTGGCCATCGGCGCCAAGCGCGGCGGTGGGTGCATCGGGCAGGCACAGGCACCAGTGCAGCCCTTGCGGCACGATGCCATCGCCCGGTGCGGCACGATCCAGCGTCGCCAACCAGCGCGTCAGGTGGCCGGGGTCAACCCGGTCAACGCGCTGCTCCTCGCGGCCAATCCACGCGCTGTAATCCGCCATCAGTTGCGCCCTTCCAGCAGTCCGCGCGCGATCACTTGCGCCTGAATTTCCGCCGCGCCTTCAAAGATGTTCAGGATCCGCGCATCGCACAGCACGCGGCTGATCTCGAATTCCAGAGCATAGCCGTTGCCGCCGTGGATCTGCAGCGCGGCATCGGCATTGGACCATGCGGTGCGCGCAGCGTGCAGCTTGGCCATCCCGGCTTCGATGTCGCAGCGGCGCTGTGAATCCTTGGCCCGGGCTGCAGCATAGGTCAGCTCGCGCGAGAGGACGAAATCAGTCAGGCTCATCGCCAGCTTGTCCGCCACCCGGGGGAACGCAACAATCGCCTGCCCGAACTGTTTGCGGTTCAAGGCATAGTCCAGCCCCAGTTCCAGCGCGCGCCGCGCCACCCCCACGGCGCGGGCCGCGGTCTGGATCCGAGCGCCTTCGAACGTGCGCATCAACTGCTTGAAGCCCTGGCCCTGTTCGCCGCCCAGCAGGGCATCGGCTGGCGCGCACAGCCCGTCGAACGACAGGGCGTATTCGCGCATCCCGCGATAGCCGAGCACTTCGATCTCACTGCCCGCCATGCCATCGGCCGGGAACGGATCGGGATCGGTGCCGCGAGGTTTGGGTACCAGCAGCATCGACAGCCCGGCATAGCCGCGCGCATCGGGCAGCGTGCGCGCCAGCAACGTCATCAAATCAGAGCGGCTCGCATGGGTGATCCACGTTTTGGCGCCATCGATCACCCATTCGCCGCCGGCATCCTGCCGCGCGCGGGTTTGCAACGCACCAAGGTCTGATCCGGTATCGGGTTCGGTGAACACCGCGGTGGGCAAAATTTCGCCGCTGGCAATCCGCGGCAGCCACTGGGCCTTTTGCGCCTCGGTGCCGCCCTGCGCGATCAGTTCGCCGGCGATCTCGCTGCGCGTACCCAGCGATCCGGCCCCGATCCACCCACGCGACAGCTCTTCCGTGACCACGCACATCACCAGCTTCGACAGGCCCAGCCCGCCATATGCTTCGGGAATGCACACCCCGAACGTGCCAAGCTGCGCCATGGCGGCCACCGTCGCATCGGGGATCAGGTCATTCGCCAGATGCCATTGATGCGCGTGCGGCAGGATTTCGGCATCGGTGAAGCGGCGGAACTGATCCCGAATGGCATCCAGTTCCGCATCATGCAGGCTTTCCGATGGCCACTGCCCGGCGGCCAGCGCCGCGGCCACGGCGGCACGGATGGCGGCGTGATCGGCATCGACCAGCGGCGCACAAGCCGCCGCCAGATCGCGCGCCGCCGCGCCAAGCCCAAGGTCAGCCGGGCGAACGATCTCGTTCTGGCCCATCGGCAAACCGCCGATCAGCTGTCCCAGCGTTTCGGCAAAGGCGAGCTGCGCCACTTTGCCATCCAACGGGTTGGCCCCGCCGCCCGCCTGCGCCCATTCAGCCATGGCTTCCAGCGCGGCTACGCTGGTGGCGATCCAGGCAAAGCCATGCGCAGCGCGCTGATGGTCATCGATGCGTTGGCCTTCCAGCCGCGCGGCCAGTGCCGCTTTGGCCAGCGCGGCATAGCCCCGCGCTGCGCCCAGCACGTGGCCGTAATCGATCCCGCTCATGCGCGTTCGAACACCGCCGCGATGCCTTGGCCGCCGCCGATGCACATCGTCTCAAGGCCATAACGCACATCGCGGCGCTGCATTTCGCGGGTCAGATTGGCCAGAATGCGCCCGCCGGTGGCCCCGATCGGGTGGCCCAGCGAAATGCCCGATCCATTGACGTTGAGCATATCGTGGCGGCTATCATCGTCCGCCCAGCCCCAGCCCTTAAGGCACGCCAGCACTTGCGGCGCAAAGGCTTCGTTGAGTTCGATCAGCCCGATGTCAGACCACGACAGGCCATTGCGGGCAAACAACCGCTCGGTCGCCGGAACCGGACCAAACCCCATCCGGCTGGGATCGCACCCAGCCGCTGCCCAGCTGTGGAACCAGGCAATCGGTTCCAGCCCCAGTTCGTCGAGCTTGTCTTCAGCGACGACCAGACACGCCGCCGCGGCATCGTTCTGCTGGCTGGCGTTACCCGCCGTCACCACCCCGCCTTCAAGCGCACGCAGCTTGCCCAGCGTGTCCATGCTGGCATCCGCGCGGTAGCCTTCATCATGGTCGAAGATTACCGGATCGCCCTTTTTCTGGGGGATCGCAACCGGCACCAGTTCATCGGCAAACTTGCCTTCGGCCCACGCCGCCGCCGCGCGTTGATGGCTGCGCACGGCATAGGCATCGCAGGCTTCGCGGCTGATATCCCAATCCTTGGCGAGGTTCTCTGCCGTTTCGATCATCCCTGAAATCACGCCATACCGCTCGATCGGCTGGCTCATCACCCGGCCGCGGGTCAACCGGTCGTGCAGGGTCAGGTTGCCGGCGCGCACGCCCTTGCGGATGTCGGTGGTATAATGTTCGACGTTCGACATGCTTTCGCAGCCCCCGGCCACCACCACGTCGCTGATCCCGGTCTGCACCATCATCGCCGCATTGACGATTGCCTGCAGGCCCGAGCCGCACCGCCGGTCCAGCTGATAGCCCGGCACTTGTTCGGGCAGGCCCGCCAGCAACCACGACCAGTGCCCGATGCACGGCGCTTCGCCGTTGCCATAGCCCTGGCTGAACACCACATCGTCAACCCGCGCCGGGTCGATCTTGGTGCGCCCCATCAGCGCTTTGAGGATTTCCGCGCCAAGCTGCCCAGCGGTGAGCGACGACAACGCCCCGCCGAACTTGCCAACCGGGGTGCGGATCGGGGCGACGATCGCAGCCCTTCTAAGTCCTTGGGCGCGGAGCTGGGTCATGGCTGGTCCTTCTCTGAATGCTGAAGATGCAGTTTTACGGTGCGTCTGATGTGGCGACGATGCCCCGGTCGATCAGCCGGGCGATTTCACCCGAAGACATCCCCAGCCGCTCGGCCAGAATTTCTTCGCTGTGTTCACCCAGGAACGGGGCCGGCGCAGGATCACCCGCCGGCTGGGACGGCACATTGGCGAACGAGCGCGGCGCGGGATAGGAAAACCCGCTGGGGTTGGCCGGGGACGGGCCAAACAGCGGGTTGTTGGTGACAAGGTCCGGATCCTGCGCCGCTTCAAACATCGTGCGATACCGCTCGAACGTGGCCCCGGCATTGGCCAACCGCGCGGCAAGGTCGGCATAATCGAACTGCTCGGCAGCCTGCTGGAACAGCGCAAACAAGCGATGGCGATTGACGAAGCGTTCGTGATCGCTGGCCAGAAAGCTGACCCCCAGCTCGGCCTCAAGCCGGGCAACTTCATCGCCCAGCCCAAAGGCTTCAACCGTTGCTTTCCACTGCTTGGGCGTCAGCGCGGCGATCATGAAGCGCTGGCCATCACGGCTGAGGAAATCGCGTCCGAACGCCCCCCAGATCGCATTGCCGATCCGTTCCCGGTCGGCCCCGCGATAGAGCATTTCCGCCATTGCCCCGGCATTGGCCATCGTGCCGATCGCGACATCGCCCAGCGGCACCCGCATTTCGATGCCCTGGCCCGTCTGGTCGCGGTGGCGCAACCCGGCCAGCAGCGCAAAGGCACAATAGGCACCGGTGATAAAATCCCACGCCGGCAGGATCTGGTTGACCGGCGGGGCGGTCGCCGGATCCCACTCCTCTGGCCCGCACATCAAGGGATAGCCCGACGCGGCGTTCACGGTGAAGTCCATCGCCTGGCGTCCATCGTGCCAGCCCATGATCCGCACCGAAACAAGATCGGAGCGCGTTTCGGCCAGTTTCTCGTGACTCAGAAAACTGTTCACCGGCAAGTTGGTGATCATCTGCCCAGTCTGGCTGACCAACTGCGCCAGCAATTCGCGCCCTTCGTCGCAGTGCAGATCCAACGCGACGCTTTTCTTGGCGCGATTGAGGTTTTCCCAGGACAACGAGCGACCTTCGCGCGTCATCATGTAGCGATCATAGTCCAGCCCGCCGGCCTTGTGGTCCACCCGCACCACTTCCGCCCCGAACTGCGCGCAATAAAGGCCGGCCGTGGGCGAGGCGACGAACGAGGAAACCTCGATGATCTTCAGGCCAGAGAGGATGTCGTACATGGCTTACCAGACCGCCCCTTCGCGTTGAAATTCGCGCAGCAGGTGCTTGGCGATCTGGAGCTGCATGATTTGGCTGGTGCCTTCGTAGATGCGCAGGATGCGCGCATCGCGGAAGAAGCGTTCGGCCGGATATTCGGCCAGATAGCCTGCGCCGCCATAGATCTGCACACAGCGATCGACCACGCGGCCGCAGGTTTCCGATGCGAACAGCTTGGCCGCAGCCGCCTTGCGCAGGATATTTTCACCCCGATCGGCGCGGGCGCAGGCGTCCTGAATCATGCATTCGGCGGCGTATAGCTCGGCCTCGCTATCCGCCAGCATTGCCTGAATCAGCTGGAAGTTGGCGATCGCTTCGCCAAACGCCTTGCGTTCGGTGGCATAGCGGATCGCGGTGTCGAGCGCGCGGCGGCCCATGCCCACGCTCATCCCGGCCACCGACAGGCGGCCATTATCCAGACTTTGCATCGCGATCTGGAACCCGCGCCCTTCTTCACCGCCAACCAGCGCCGAACCGGGGATCCGGACGTCTTCCATGATCACATCAGCGATGTGCGCGCCCGATTGGCCCATTTTCTTGTCGGGCTTGCCGATGGTGATGCCAGGCGTGGTCATATCGACGATGAACGCGGAAACGTGCGCGTTCTTGGGCAGCGCCTCTTTCGAGGTGCGGGCCATGATCAGGCCGATCTTCGCGTTCGGGCTGTTGGTGATGTAACGCTTGGTGCCGTTCAGCCGGTAACCGTTGCCATCGCGCACAGCCGCGGTTTGCATCGCCGCGCTGTCTGAACCCGAACCCGGTTCGGTCAGGCCGAAGCAGGCAATTTCCCCGCTGGCGATGCGGGGCAGCCATTCGGCTTTCTGTTCGGGGGTGCCGAAATTCTTGATCGCACTGCCGGTCATGCCGATGTTGATCGAAATGGTCGAGCGATAGGCGGGCGAGGCATAGCTTAGCTGCTTTACCGTTTCGATATACTGGCTGATGTTCATGCCAGCCCCGCCGAACTCTTCGGGGATGGTGATCCCGAACAGCCCCATGTCGCGCATTTCGGCCAGGATATCGTCAGGAATGCGATCCTGCGCGATCACGTCTTCCTCAGCCGGTATCAGCCGTTCGCGGACATAGCGGCGCAGCTGTTCGATAAACTGCGCGAAAGTTTCGGCGTCCATTCCGGGATTCATGGTTCAGGCTCCTCAGATCGGCCAAATCAAATCGGGTCGTACGGGAAAACGTGCGCCGAAACTTCATCGGCGCGGGCAAAGCTGGGCTTGAACGCGGGGATCAGTTCGTCCGCAATCGCCTCGGGCGTCCAGCCTTCAAGCTTGGTCATCGACCGGATCGGACGCGGTTTGTTGTACAGCACGATCTCGTTCTTGCGGACCGAGAAGATTTGGTTGGTCACACTCTGCGATGCATCCGACGCCAGATAGACCACCAGCGGCGCGATCTTGTCAGCGCTCATCGTCTTGAGCCGTTCGACCCGTTCTTTCTGCTCCGGGGTTTCCGCCGGGATCGAGGCGGTCATCCGGCTCCACGCGAACGGCGCGATGCAGTTTGAACGCACCCCGGCGCGCGCCATATCGAGCGCGATCGATTGCGACAGCCCGACGATCCCCAGCTTGGCCGCCGAATAGTTGGCCTGCCCGATGTTGCCGATCAAACCACTGGTCGAGGTGAAGTGAATAAAGCTGCCCGATTGCTGTTCGCGGAAATAGGGCGTGGCGGCCTTGGATACGTTGAAGCTGCCGTTCAGGTGCACGTCGATCACCGCGCGCCAATCTTCATGGCTCATCTTGTGCCAGATCGTATCGCGCAGAATCCCGGCATTGTTGACCACCGCATCGATCCGGCCGAACCGCTGCACCGCATCTTCGATGATCGATGCCGCGCCCACCGGATCAGCCACGCTGGCCAGATTGGCGTGGGCCTTGCCGCCCGCGGCGATGATATCGTTCACGGTTTCCTGCGCCGGGCCGGCATCGCCGCCATCGCCGCCGCCGCCCACACCCGGATCGTTGACCACCACGGCCGCGCCGTGCTTTGCGCACAGCAAGGCGATTTCACGCCCCACGCCGCGCCCGGCACCGGTTACCGCCACCACTTTGCCCGCCAACATTCCCGCCATGTGATTCTCCCTTTGCAGGCCATCTTTGCAACCCGGCGGGCAGAGGGAAAGATATTTCATCATTTGGAATTGATTTTCATAATGATGAAAAGTAGCCCGGGTGGATGACCGGTCCCGTCCGCTCCGTTTCGCAGGCCTTTGCCATCTTGCGGCTGCTTTCATCGCACCCCGGCGGGCTGACCCTTTCCACGATCGCGCGCGAACTGGAACTCAGCCCATCAAGCTGCCTGAACCTGCTGCGCACATTGGTCGGCGAAGGGATGGCCGAACGGGCCGGTGCCGAAAAGCGCTATCGCAGCACGGCGGCATGGGGCCGGCTTGATGTGGCCCGTGGCGCGGTGGAACACGTTATCGCCGCCGCCCGGCCCGCCCTTCGCACTTTTGCGCAGACGCATGAAGCCACGATCGGCTTATGGCACGCCGTATCGAATGACCGGCTCGAACTGATTGCCCTCGCGGAAAGCGAAGCCGCCACCCGGATCCACATGGCGGTGGGGCAGCGCCAGCCAATCGGCGGCGGGGCAACGGGACGTGCACTGGCGGCCAGCGAAGGGCTTTCGGCCAGCCAATTGCGCCGCCGATACGATGCAGTGCGCTGGCAAAGTTCGCTGACGTTTGCGGACTATGCCCGGCAAGTCGATCGCGCCGGGGCAATCGGCTATGCCATCGATGATGGCTATGGCCATGCCGGGATCTGTTCGCTTGGCAGCCGGCTGGGCGCGATGGGTCAGGCCCGGTTTTGCCTCTCGGCTTCAATTTTTGCCAATTCGCGCGATGCGGCCGGGCTGGCCCGGCTCGGCGAAGCGCTAACCGGGCTGGCCGCCAGCTTGGCCAACCCCGCCTGACGTGAATTAGCGCGGAGCGGTGGGCGCCGCGGTCGCCACGGTGCCGGGTTCAGCAGCACTGTCGGCCACGGGGGTGGCGTCGATATCACTGACGCCTTCTTCCGCCGGCATTTCCACGTTGTCAGCCTGGGTTTCTTCCTTCGCCCCATCGGAACGCCCGCAAGCCGATAGCGCAACGAGCGCCGCAATGGCCGGGGCCACAAAGGCATAACGCGCACGTTTGGTCATCGTTCCTGTCCTGCTATCCTGATCCGTGGGTCTTACCGAAAACAGCCCTTCAAACCCCTTCTAATCATAGGATTGCAGGTCTGCCAAGCGGGTCGGGAGCAATCGGGGCAGCCATGCGCCGAACCACGCTCCAATCGGGTGTTGATTACATATAAAGATTTCTTTATATGATTGCGCATGAAGATCGACCCCACCCTGCGCGCGCTGGCTGATATGACCCGGCTGCGGATCATGCGGCTGCTGGCCCATATGGAACTTGCCGTCGGCGAAATCGCACAAGTGCTGGGGCAAAGCCAGCCACGGGTTTCGCGCCATGTCCGGATCCTCTGCGATGCCGGGCTGGCCGAACGCCGCAAGGAAGGCAGCTGGGTGTTCCTGCGCAGCGCGATTGGCGAAACCCGTGCCCCGCCGCTGGGTGCCGCGGCCGCCCGGCTGCTGGCCGTGGCAGAACGCGATGACGCCGCATTTGCAGCACGCTGCGGCGAAGATCGCCGCCACCTTGCCGCAATCCGCGCTGCACGCGAAGCCAGCGCGCAGGGGTATTTCGCCCGCCACGCCGCCGAATGGGATACGCTGCGCAGCCTGCATAGCCCGGACGCACCAATCGAAGCCGCGCTGGCTGCGGCGTTCGGCGATGATGCTTTGGGTCACTTGCTCGACGTTGGCACCGGGACCGGGCGCATGGCGGAACTGTTTGCCCCCCGCGCAGCGCAAGTGACCGCCTTCGACAAAAGCCCTGAAATGCTTCGCGTTGCCCGCACCCGCTTGCAGGATTTGCCGGCCGATCAGATCAATCTGGTGCAGGGTGATTTCACCGCCCTGCCATTCGCCGATGCCGCATTCGATACGGTGCTATTCCATCAGGTGCTGCACTATGCGCAGGCCCCCGAAGAAGTCCTGGCACAGGCCGCCCGCGTTACCCGGCGCGGCGGGCGAATCGCAGTGGTGGATTTCGCCGCGCACGATCGCGAAGACTTGCGCACCCAGCACGCCCATGCCCGGCTTGGCTTTTCCGACGAACAAATGCTTGCCCTGCTCAGCAATGCCGGGTTCGATGCCGCACCGCCGGTTGCGCTCCCAGGCAAGCCGCTGACCGTGAAGATCTGGACCGCAACCCGCAATGGTGCCGCGCCGGTTGCGTCCGATACTGACGCACTGCTCGCGCCCGTAAGTCGGGCCAATCCCTGATGCCGCCCAGCTTCACCGCCCTCAGCGAAGCGCGCACTGCGCTCGACACGCCGTTGTTCGCCGGCCTGCCGGGTGACATTGCGGTATCGTTCGAATTCTTCCCCCCCAAGACCGACGCGCTGATGGACCAGTTGTGGGACGTGGTGACAACGCTGGCCCCGCTGGGTCCGCAGTTCGTTTCGGTAACCTATGGGGCGGGCGGATCGACCCGTGATCGCACCCACGGCACCGTCGCCCGGATCATTTCCGAAGCCCGCCTGCCCGCCGCCGCGCACCTGACCTGCGTTGATGCCAGCAAGGCCGAAATCCGGGAAGTTGCCGAAGCCTATTGGGAAGCCGGGGTACGCCACGTGGTGGCCTTGCGCGGGGACATGGGCGCGCCGGGCGTGCCGTTCCAGCCACACCCCGAAGGCTATGCCAACGCGGCAGAGTTGGTTGCGGGCCTTAAGGCCATTGCGCCGTTCGAAATTTCGGTGGCGGCCTATCCCGAAACCCACCCCGATGCCGCCAGCCCAACTGCCGATATCGACAACCTGAAGCGCAAGCTGGATGCAGGCGCATCGCGGGCGATCAGCCAGTTCTTCTTCGAACCGGAAACCTTCTTCCGATTTCGCGACAAGTTGGCCGCTGCCGGGATCGATGCCCCGGTCCTGCCGGGGATCCTGCCCGTTTCCAACGTGGCGCAAACGCGCAAGTTCGCCGCGGCCTGCGGCGCGCAAATCCCGGCATGGATGGACGGCCTGTTTGAAGGGCTGGATACGCACCCGGCCTCGCGCCAGCTGGTGGCCGCCACGATTTCCGCCGAATTCTGCCGCCGCCTCTACGCCGGCGGGGTCCGCGATTTTCACTTCTACACCCTGAACCGGGCCGAGCTATCTTACGCGATCTGCCACCTGCTCGGCCTGCGCCCCAAGGAGGCCTACTGATGTCCGCCCGCGCAACCCTGCTGGCCGAAGCCGCCAAGCGCATCCTGATTACCGACGGCGCGCTGGGCACCGAAATTCAGCAGTTCAAGCTCAGCGAGGCCGATTTCGCCGGCACGCTGGGGCTGACCAAGGACCAGAAGGGCAACAATGACATTCTGGTGCTGACCAAGCCCGAGGTGATCGACGCGATCGCCCGTGCCTACCTTGATGCCGGATCGGACATGGTGTCGACCAACACGTTCTCCTCCAACCGCATCTCGATGGCCGATTATGGCGCCGAACACCTTGTCCGCGAATTGAACGTCACTGCCGCTCAGATCCTGCGCGCAGCGTGTGACAGTTATACCGCGCGCGATGGCCGGCCGCGGTTTGTGCTGGGTTCGATCGGCCCGACCAACAAGACCTTGTCGCTATCGCCCGATGTCAACGATCCCGGCTTTCGCGAAATCGATTGGGATTTCCTGGTCGAGGTCTATCACGAACAGGCCGCTGCGCTGATCGACGGCGGGGCCGATTTCATCTTGGTCGAAACGGTGTTCGATACGCTCAACTGCAAGGCCGCGATCATGGCGGTCAAGCAACTGGAACGCGAGCTGGGCCGGGATGTTCCCTTGATGCTGTCGATGACCCTGACCGACCTGTCGGGGCGGAACCTCTCGGGCCATACGGTCGAAGCGTTCTGGTATGCCGTGCGCCATGCCAAGCCCGTCACCGTTGGCCTGAACTGTTCGTTTGGAGCGGCGCAACTGCGTCCGCACGTGCGGGCGCTGGCGCAGATGGCCGATACGCTGATCATGGTCTATCCCAACGCCGGCCTGCCCAACGAACTGGGCGAATACGACGAACAACCCGCCACCACCGCCGCCATGCTGCGCGAATGGGCCGAACATGGGCAGGTCAACGTGCTGGGCGGATGCTGTGGATCAACCCCGCAGCACATCGCCGCGATTGCAGAGGCCGCCCGCAACCTCACCCCGCGCACCTTGCCCAACCCGCCGATCGTCACCCGGCTGGCCGGGCTTGAACCGTTCGTGATGGGGGCCTGAACCGATGACCCAGCAGATCGCATCGTTCGTCAACGTAGGCGAACGCACCAACGTTACCGGCAGCGCCGCGTTCAAGAAACTGATCCTTGCCGGCGATTACGCCAAGGCCGTCGAAGTAGCGCGCCAGCAGGTTGAAAACGGCGCACAGATCATCGACGTCAACATGGACGAAGGCCTTCTCGACGCGGTCGAGGCGATGACCACATTCCTGAAACTGATTGCTGCCGAACCCGATATCGCGCGCGTTCCGGTGATGATCGACAGTTCCAAGTGGGAGGTGATCGAAGCCGGCCTGAAATGCGTTTCGGGCAAGCCGATCGTCAATTCGATCAGCATGAAAGAAGGCGAAGCCGCCTTTCTGGATCACGCCCGCAAGTGCATGGATTACGGCGCAGCCGTGGTGGTCATGGCATTTGACGAACAGGGCCAGGCCGACACCAAGGCACGCAAGGTTGAAATCTGTGAGCGAGCCTATCGCCTGCTCACCGGGATCGGCTTTCCGCCCGAAGACATCATCTTCGATCCGAACATTTTCGCGGTGGCAACCGGGATCGAAGAACACGATCGCTATGGCCTCGACTTCATCGAAGCCGTGGCCGAAATCAAGGTCCGCTGCCCGCACGTCCATTGCAGCGGCGGGTTATCAAACCTGTCGTTCAGCTTCCGCGGCAACGAACCGGTGCGCCGGGCGATGCACAGCGTGTTCTTGTACCACGCAATCCGCGCCGGGCTGGACATGGCAATCGTCAACGCCGGGCAGATCGACATCTATGACACGATCGACCCGGTACTGCGCGATGCCTGCGAAGACGTGATCCTGTGCCGCCCGGTGAGCGGCCCGGAAACCGCCACCGAACGGCTGATTGCGCTGGCCGAAAGCTTCAAGGGCACCGATGCCGCCCAGGAAAAGGCCGCCGAGGAATGGCGCGGCTGGGATGTGGTGCGGCGGCTTGAACACGCGCTGGTCAAAGGGATCGATACGTACATCGTCGATGATACTGAAGAAGCCCGCCTGCTGCATGCCCGCCCGATCGAGGTGATCGAAGGTCCGCTGATGCAGGGCATGAACACCGTTGGCGACTTGTTCGGGGCAGGCAAGATGTTCCTGCCGCAAGTGGTCAAATCGGCGCGGGTGATGAAGAAGGCGGTCGCCCACCTGATTCCGTTCATCGAAGCCGCGAAAGAAGCCGGCGCCCGTTCCAAGGGCAAGATCGTGATGGCAACCGTGAAAGGCGACGTTCACGACATCGGCAAGAACATCGTTGGCGTGGTGCTGCAATGCAACGGCTATGAGGTGATCGACCTTGGCGTGATGGTGCCGTGGTCAACCATCCTTGAAACCGCCCGCCGCGAAGATGCCGACATTATTGGGCTGTCAGGCCTCATCACCCCATCGCTCGACGAAATGGTAACCGTGGCCGAAGAACTGCAGCGCGCCGGGTTCAGCATTCCCTTGCTGATCGGCGGGGCCACCACCAGCAAGGTCCACACCGCGCTGCGGATCGATCCGGCTTACGATGGTCCGGTGATCCACGTGCTTGACGCCAGCCGCGCGGTGGGGGTTGCCAGCCAGTTGCTTTCGGACACCCAGTGCGAACCATTTGTCGCAGCAACCGCGGCTGAATACCAGCACATCCGCGATTTGCGCGCCGGCAAGGAAGCATCGCTGCTGTTAAGCCTCGAAGACGCACGCACGAATGCCTTCAAGGCCGATTTTTCGGAAAAAGCCCCGCCGCCCGAACAGCCCGGCATACACGTGTTTCCAGACTGGGATCTGGCCGATCTGGCCGAATGTTTCGATTGGACACCATTTTTCCGCGCGTGGGAACTGGCCGGCACCTTCCCGGCGATTCTGGCCGATGAAGTGGTTGGGGAAAGCGCGCAGGCGCTGTTCAAGGACGCCAAGGCGATGCTTGACCGGATCGTTTCGGAAAAGTGGCTGACCGCGAAAGGCGTGGTCGGCTTTTGGCCCTGCGCGCGCGATGGCGATGATGTTGAACTCTATCTCGCCGAAACCGAACGCCACGTGCGCTTGCCGTTCCTGCGCCAACAGATCCGCAAAAGCCGCGGCAAGGATGGGCAAGGCCGGGCAAACTATTGCCTCGCCGATTTCATCGATCCCGATGGCGATTGGATCGGCGGGTTTGCCGTGGGCATCCATGGCATTGAACCGCATCTCGAACGGTTCCGCGCCGCCCACGACGATTACAACGACATCCTCCTGAAAGCCTTGGCCGATCGGTTCGCCGAAGCCTTTGCCGAACGCCTGCACCAGCACGTGCGCACCACCCTGTGGGGTTATGCCCCGGGTGAACAGCTGACCAACGACGCGCTGATCCGCGAACAGTATCGCGGGATCCGCCCGGCCCCGGGGTATCCCGCCTGCCCGGATCACAGCCTCAAGCCGATCCTGTTCGAACTGCTGAACGCCGGCGATAACGCCGGGATCGTGCTGACCGAAAGCCAGGCCATGCTGCCCACCGCGGCAGTATCGGGGTTCTACTTCGCCCATCCGCAAAGCGAATATTTCGGCGTGGCGCGGATCGGCCGGGATCAGTTGAGCGATTATGCCGCGCGGCGTGGGCTGGATCTGCCCACCACCGAACGCTGGCTCCGCCCGAATCTGGATTGAGGATCATGCTTACCGCCGGGCCGCCCCTGCATCCGCAAAACTCCCGGATGCAGGCTTAAGCCCGGCTTGTGCTAACCCATGCCAGCTTCGATCCGCACCGTCATTGTGGCGATGCCAAAGAACCGAGAGGCTGGGTTATGGGCTTTGATCTGCACAGCGCATTCGAACGGCGTGAAGAATGGAAAGCGGCACGGCTGGAGGAAGTTGAATTTGCCGAAATGGCGCGGGCGCTCAAAGCGCTGGCGGGTGAGCAGGGACTGAATTCGCAGCCCGTGATCGCCAGTCTGGCCGGCCAAGGCCTTAGCGCCGCGCTGGGCCTGCTGGCCGAAATGGCCGGCAGCGATGTTGAACCCGGCTATTATCGCTGCCGCGCGCAAGCGCACCGCGATTGATGCCAATGCCCGGTCCTGTGGAGAGAACGCCCCGCTAACCTTTGCGCGCAGCCACCCGGGCCGCTAGGCGCAAAGCGTGACCGCCGCCACGCTTCTCGATACGCTGCACGCCACGTTCGGCTTCACCGCTTTTCGCGGGGTGCAGCAAGATGTGGTGACGCGTGTGCTCGCCGGGCAATCAACGCTGGCGGTGATGCCCACCGGGGCGGGCAAATCGCTTACCTATCAATTGCCGGCGGTGATCCTGCCCGGCACGTGCGTGGTGATTTCCCCGCTAATTGCGTTGATGCACGATCAATTGCGCTCCGCACAAGCCAACGGGATCCGCGCCGCCAGCCTGACCAGCGTTGACCTTGATCGGGGCGCAACGATCGAGCGCCTGCTCAGCGGCGAACTCGATTTGCTTTACGTTGCGCCGGAACGCGCCAGCCAGCCCCACTTCCGCGAATTGCTGAGCCAAGCCCAGATCAGCCTGTTCGCGATCGACGAGGCCCATTGCGTATCCGAATGGGGCCACGATTTCCGCCCCGATTACCGTCTGCTGCGGCCACTGATGGATGCCTTTGGCGATGTCCCGCGACTGGCCTTAACCGCCACCGCCGATGCCCATACCCGCGCCGATGTGCTGGCCCAACTGGGGATTGGTGCCGATGGCCTGATCGTGGCCGGGTTTGATCGCCCCAATATCCGTTATGCTATCCGCCACCGCGATAACCCGGTGCGGCAGTTGACCCAGTTGATGGGCGAACAGCCCGGCCCCGGGATCGTTTACGCTCCCACCCGCCGCAAGGTCGAAGAACTGGCCGACAAACTGGCTGCCGCCACCGGCCGCGCGGTGCTGCCCTATCATGCCGGGCTTGATCCCGCGGTGCGCGCGGCCAATCAGGCCGCATTCGTTGCCTCGGAAGATATGGTGATGGTGGCGACGGTGGCGTTCGGCATGGGGATCGACAAGCCCGACGTGCGGTTTGTCGCCCATGCCGGGATCCCGAAATCGATCGAGGGATATTATCAGGAAACCGGCCGGGCCGGCCGCGATGGCGATCCCAGCCTTGCGCTGATGCTGTGGGGGGCAGACGATTTTGCCCGGATGCGGATGCGGATCGACGAAGTGGATGAACAGCGCCGCGCCGGTGAACGCACCCGGCTCGATGCCCTGGCTGGACTGGTCGAAACCGCGGCTTGCCGGCGCGCGGTGCTGCTGCGCCATTTTGGCGAAGACCCGCCCCAGACTTGCGGCAATTGCGACAATTGCATCGATAGCCCAGCAGTAGTCGATGCCACGACGATCGCGCAAAAACTGCTTTCGGCGGTCTATCGCACCGGGCAAAGCTATGGCTTCGCGCATCTCGAAAAGGTGCTGACCGGGGTGGCAGACGAGCGCGTGCTGGTGCGCGGCCACGATCAACTTTCCGTGTTCGGGATCGTTCCGCCCGATGAAGCCCCGCTGCTGCGTCCGCTGGTGCGCGCACTGCAAGCCCGTGGCAGCCTGCTGCCCACCGAACACGGCGGGCTGGCGCTGGGCAGCGATGCCCGGGCCATCCTGAAAGGCGAAGCAGCCGTACTGATCGCCCTGCCCCCCCGGGCCGAACGGACGGGCAAAGGCAGGCGCGGCAGCCGCGCGGATCGCGGCGGGATCAACCCGGTGGGCGATCCCCTGTTCGATGCGCTGCGCCACCTGCGGCGCGAAATCGCGCTCGAAGCCGGGGTTCCACCTTACGTGGTGTTCCACGATTCGACCTTGCGCGAACTGGCCACCCTGCGCCCACAGACATTGGCCGAAATGGGCGAAATCGCCGGGATCGGCGCGCGCAAGCTGGCGGCCCATGGCGAAGCATTCCTTGCGGTTCTGCAGCAGCATTGAACCGCGATCGCAATCGTGCGTTATAGGGACTTCACACCCGGGAGAACCCGATGACCCTGCACACACCCTCAAAACCCGCCACCGATAGCGCGTGGTTCGCCCCCAAACGGTTGGGCTATGGCGCGGGTCTGCCGCTTGTCTGGCAAGGCTGGGCGATGCTGGTGGTGCATCTGCTGATCGGGGTGGCGGTCTATCGCACTCTGTCCGCAGCGCCGGAACTGCAAAAGATCAGCGTGCTGCTCGTGACCATACTGCCGCTGCCGCTTTACGCCGCCAAAACCCGCGGAGGCTGGAAGTGGCGCTGGGGCGAGGATTGATGCCCCAGCCGCGCTGATCCGGCTTCAGGTCAGGATGTGTCCGGTGCGGTCGCGCTTGGTGGCAAGGTAGCGTTCGTTGTGCGGATTGGCCGGCAACTGATGCGGCACGCGTTCCGCAACGGTAACTCCCGCCGCGCGCAACGCATCAACTTTAGCCGGATTGTTGGTCATCAACCGGATCGCCGCCACCCCCAACAGGTCCAGCATCCGCGCTGCCACCGGGAAATCCCGGGCTTCGGTGGGCAGGCCCAGCCGGTTGTTGGCATCGACCGTATCAAACCCCTGATCCTGCAGACGATAGGCGCGCAGCTTATTAATCAGGCCAATCCCGCGCCCTTCCTGCCGCAAATAGAGCAAGACGCCCCACCCGCCCGCTGCAGCTTCATCCGCCATCGCGCGTAACGCCGCATCAAGCTGCGGGCCGCAATCGCATTTGAGGCTGCCGAGAATATCGCCGGTCAGGCATTCCGAATGCAGCCGGACCAGCGGCGCGCGGTCGCTGGCCTGTGCGCCGATCACCAGCGCCACGTGTTCGCGCAAGTCATCGGCCGAACGGAAGGCCACGATCTCGGCATCGTCTGCGGCAACCACCGGCAAGTGCGCGCGGGTAGCGATGACCAGCTTGGCGCTGTCCTTCCATGCCGCCAGATCGGCGGGGGCAAGTGTCTGCACATCGCCCACCGGCTGCGGATCAACCAGAAATGCCGGCAGGATGCCCGCCAGCCGCGCCAGTTCGAGCGCCGCGGTGGCGGCCGCATCCCATTCCAGCGGCTCGGCCAGAAATGGCCCTTTCAGCGGATAAGCCAGATCGAGCGCCGGATCAGCCAGTGCCCGCGCCGCGGCCAGATCGAACGAATCAGCACCGCGGATCAGCACGGGCGCTTCGGGCACAGCGGCAGCGCGCTGGTTGGCCAGTTTCAACGTCACCGCGCGAGCCGCGGAAATCAGCATCTGCCGCGCGGCGGGTGCTTCGCCAAACCCGGTTTCGGCGGGCAACAGCACCGGGCCGCCATCCAGCTGCACGGGCCAGCCGTGGCGCAAGGCGTCAATCGCCAAGGCAACCCGGCGGGCGGCGCTGCTCAAAGGGCAAACTCGGTGATCAGCGGGACGTGATCCGAAGGCTGGTCCCAGCGGCGGGTGGCTTCGACAATGCGGTGGGCCGTTGCCTGCGCCGCCAACGACGGCGAAGCCCACATATGATCCAGCCGCCGGCCCTGGTCCTTGTCGCGCCAATACGAGCGGTATGACCACCACGAATAGTTGCGCTGCGGCGCAGGGATGAACCGCCGGCCCAGATCAACCCAGCCATGCGCATCCTGAAACCGGCCCAGCGTTGCCACTTCGACCGGCGTATGGCTGACCACTTTGAGTAGCGCCTTATGATCGTAAACATCGCAATCTAGCGGCGCGATATTGAAATCGCCGAGGATCAGCGTTGGCGTGGTGACCTGTTTGGCCCAAGCGGTCATCCGTTCCAGAAAATCCAGCTTCTGGCCGAATTTCGGGTTGGCATCGCGATCCGGAATATCGCCGCCCGCGGGGATATAGACGTTTTCCACCACCAGCCCCTGCCCCGGGCCTAGCAGTTCAACCCCAACGTGGCGGGCTTCGCCATTGTCCTGCCAGTCATGCCGCGAAACTTCGCGCAGTGGAATCCGGCTGACGGTGGCAACGCCGTGATAACCCTTCTGCCCGTGCACGGCGCGATGGACATAGCCCAGCGCCTCAAACGCTTCGTGGGGGAAGTGCCGTTCCTCGGTCTTGATTTCCTGCAGGCACAGCACGTCCGGCGCTTCCTCGGTCAGGAAGCGGGTGACCTGATCCATGCGTAAACGGACCGAATTGATGTTCCAGGTGGCAATCGAAACCATGCACACGGCTTTAGAGCGGTTTTGCGCAGCCGCAACACCCGGAGACGGGCCGATGCCCAAAGAAACCACCGCGGGAACAGAAAACCCCCGGTCCGGGGGCATTGGACCGGGGGCTCCTGTGTGCGTTCGTCACGCGTGACAGCCGACCACTATCGAGGCTTGGGCAACAGGGGGGAAACCCGCCCCGGGTCTGGC
>JBDKLL010000089.1:0-10157 GCA_039795595.1 Pseudomonadota bacterium | reverse complement strand
CGTTACCACCGGGATTTCCGCAGGGGATCGTGCGCGCACCGTGGCCGTGGCGATCGACGCCACCAAAGGCCGGCAGGACATCGTCACCCCCGGCCACGTGTTTCCGCTGATCGCGCGCGATGGCGGGGTGCTGGTGCGCGCCGGCCATACCGAAGCCTCGGTCGATATTTCGCGACTGGCCGGACTGAACCCGTCAGGCGTGATCTGCGAGATCATGAACGAAGACGGCACAATGGCGCGGATGGACGATCTGGTGCCCTTCGCCCGCCGTCATGGCCTGAAAATGGGCACGATCCGCGATCTGATCGAATATCGGCGCAAGCACGATCATCTGGTCGAAAAGATCAGCGAAGTGCCCTTCACTTCGGATTATGGCGGTGACTGGAAACTGATCACCTTCCGCAACAAGGTCGATGGTTCGGAAAGCTTCGTGCTGCAAAAAGGCGCGGTGGTGGATGGGCAACCCACGTTGGCGCGCGTCCACACGATTTCGATCCTCGATGACATGCTGGGCCAACCCGGCCCGCGCAAACGCACGCTGCAGCGGGCGATGGGAGAAATCGGGCAACACGGCGCCGGGCTGATCGTGCTGTTGATCCAGCCCCGCGAAGGCCATTCCCCCGATGGCCAGCCCGCCGCCGACATGGACTTGCGCAGCTATGGCATTGGCGCGCAAATCCTGGTCGACATGGGCGTGCACGACATGATCCTGCTATCCAATTCCCACCGCAACGTCGTGGCGATCGAAGGCTATGGCCTTAACATCGTTGGCGAGCGGTCCATTCCTGCGGAGTAACCCATGGCCCGTTTCCTGATTGTTGAAGCCCGGTTTTATGACCACCTGAACGATATGCTGGTGGCCGGGGCCAAGGCCGCGCTGCAAGCCGCCGGGCATGACGTTGACGTGATCACCGTGCCCGGTGCGCTGGAAATCCCCGGCGCGATCGCGCTGGCCGATCAGGCCCAGCTTTATGACGGTTATGTGGCGATCGGCGTGGTGATCCGCGGTGAAACCTATCACTTCGAAATCGTCGCCGGAGAAAGCGCCCGCGGGATCATGGCGCTGACCATGGACGGCGTGGCGATCGGCAATGGCATCCTGACGGTTGAGAACGAGCAGCAGGCCCTGGTCCGCGCCGATCCCGGGCAGAAGGACAAGGGCGGTGAAGCCGCCAAGGCCGCGATGGCGCTGCTTGCCCTGCGGGACAAGTTCGCATGAGCGCGCATCCCGCCATTGCCGGCCTGCCATTGGTGCTGGGCGGCAACGTGTTCGGCATGACTGCCGATCAGGACGCCAGCTTTGCCGTGCTCGATGCCTTTTACGCCGCCGGCGGGCGGATGATCGACACGGCAGATGTCTATTCTGCATGGGTACCGGGCCACAAGGGCGGCGAAAGCGAAACCATGCTCGGCAAATGGTTTGCCGCCAGCGGCAAGCGTACCGAAATGAAGCTTCACACCAAGACCGGGATGCTTGGCGGTAGCGAGCTTTACGAACCGGCGCGGGTGCTGCAATCGCTTGAGGCCTCACTTGAACGGCTGCAGACCGACTATGTCGATCTCTATTACGCCCACCGCGATTACGAAGAACTGCCGATGGCAGATATCGTGGCAGCGTTTGCTGGCGCGGCAAAGACCGGCAAAGTCCGCGCGCTTGGCGCATCGAACTTCACCGCCGCCCGGCTGACCGAAGCGCTGGATGCCGCCGAGCAGCAAGGGGCCATGCCGTTCAGCGTACTGCAGAACGAATACAACCTGATCGCGCGCGCCGCCTATGGTGCGGACTTGCAGAACCTGTGCACGGTGCGCGGGATTCCGATGTTGCCGTTCTTCGGGCTCGCTTCGGGTTTTCTCACTGGCAAGTATCGGACCACGGCCGATCTGAGCCAATCACCGCGCGGGGCACGGATGGGCGACCTGCTGGTATCCGGCGCGCCGATGCTGGCGGTGATGGACGATGTGGTCCGCGAAACCGGGGCCACCCATGCGCAAGTGGCGCTGGCGTGGCTGCGGGTGCAGCCGGGGATCGGCGCGCCGATCGCCAGCGCCACTTCGGCAGCGCAGCTTAACGAACTGGCCGGCGCGGCGCAGTTGACGCTTAGCGAAGAACAGTTGGCGCGGCTTTCCGCGACAGGACTGGCCGCGGCCTGATCAGCCGGAAATCACCCCGCAACGATCAGCCCGCCGCGCCTGATCGACTGCGGTGAACAATTCCGCCGTCGGCGCCAATCGGCGATCGAGAATGATCCCCTTGTCCGATGGTGAAACCACCACGGTTGCGCCGGGCGGGGTTGGCTGCCCAGCCCGTGCCAGCACGAAACGGATTCCGTTGGGGTAAGCGTTGCTATCGAACACTGCGATATTATCGGTTCGCGCATCGAACACCGAAAGCGAAACATAGCCCTGATCCGGCGAAGGCGCAGCTTCGACCAGCAACGGCCCGCGCGACAGGTCATAGACGCAATTGGCATAAGCCAGATCTGGCGACGGCCGCACCACCCACCGGGAATTCTGCGTGGTCCGCGGTCCGAACGAGAACGTGTTCACGCCCTGCCCGCGTTCAAGCCCGCGCTTCATCACCACGTTCATCAACACGTGCGGCGTGGCCAGCACGATCCCCATATGCCCCGCAGCCACCGCCGCAACGAAGGCCAGCCCCAGCTTTACTGAACGCTTCATGCGGTTTCTCCCGTGCAATCAATGCGGGTCACGCGCGGCAGCGGGATCGCTGAAAAATCAGTCTGCGCCGCAGCGCTAGGGTTATAGAGCCGCAAGGTAATATCGAACTTGCCGGCGTTGCGGGTCGATGCCCACGCGCCTTCAGCCGGACGGTGATTGTCAAGCAGCGCGGTCCACCGGCCCGCCGCATCCGGGCGAACTTCCGTGGCATCGAACGACAGCGCATCATCGGCATTGAGCGGCAGGTAATTGTCATCGGCATAGACCGTAACCGACCACCAGCGCGCCGGCATTGCCCCACCGCTAACCCGATACCGGCACCCTTCGCGCAGCGGCGCGCCGGTTTCATCCACATGGGTGGTCAGATAGATCGCTTGCGATTTGGTCAACGCCAGCAAGCCGCGCACCGCCACTTGCGCGCGGGTCCATGGATCGGCATCGACCGATCCGGCCACGGTTGAACCGACCCAACCGTTGTGTTCGTATCCCCGCGCACCGGCATGGGCCATCGCCCACCAACCCGACCCTGCGCCAACCAGCAGGCCGGCGGTCAACGTCAACACCATCGGCCAGCGCGATGCCTTGCGTTTACTGCGCGACATCAAGAAACTCCTTCAAGCCATAAGGACGATAAGGGCCAATAATCAGCTGTTCGAACACGCCGACCCCTTCGCCGTGCTTGTCGCTGATTACCCGGCAGGGCAACTGGACATGGTAATTGTCCATTTGCCCGGGATTGCACTGAGCAATGCCAAAGTCCTCGCGTTCCACCTCCAGCGGACCATGCCACAAGCCATGTCCCCATTTGGGCGAAGTATAACCGATCCCGCGCATCTGGAACCGGCCCAGCACCTCGAACGTCAGCGTTTCAGGGCCATCTGCTCCGTCGATCGTCAGCGTGCCCGTGGCCGGCCAGCGGGTGCCGGGAGCCATCGGAGATTCCATTTCGCCATCGGTGTCGAGCAGGCCTTCGGCGCTGGCCCCGTCAGGCGCGATGACCGCGCGGGTGTTCCACTTGTTGCCCTTGGCATCGGCATTGACGTGGAAGAACACGCTGCGATCGGCAAAGTTGATCGGGGTCCACTGCCAGAAAAAGCCCGGCACCACCCCGGTGCCGTGGGGTTGCTGATCGCTGGTGCCCACGGGCCGCACGCCCCAGCTGCGATCGCGCGTGCCGGCGGTGCCGGGCGCACAATTCTGTCGCACCCCGTCCACCTCGATCCAGCCGGTATAATGGCCATTCTGGGTCAACCGCGTGTAATCCATGAACGTGCGCGGGCCGATCCGGTGGATGAAGCGCGGCTCTTCGATCGGGAAAGCGCGGCCGGTAAAGGTCAGTTCGGCTTTCAGGCCTTCCCCATCGACGGTCACCCGCAGCTTTTGCAGCGGTTCCAGCACTTCGATACGGATCGGGCCAACTTGCAGGTCAAGCCGTTCCATCCCCAATTCGCGCGAGGCGTGCAGGTTGTACTGCACCCCATCGCGGATCGTGCTAAAGTGGGCGTCGGCCACGTTGAGGTGCGGATAGATCCCGAATGCCACCGCGAAGAAGCCCGATCCATCGGGAGCATAGCCGTTGAAGAAGTAGCGATCGTAAAAATTCCGGTCGGTTCCGGCATACGCCACCGGCTCCGGGGTCTGATGCAGCGGGAAATCATCGCCTTTGGTCAGGACCATCGCTTGTTATCCTTTCAGCTTTGCCAGGCTGCCGTGCTGCAACGCAAGCGAGCAGCCGCCGCGGGCCATCGACAGGAAGTTTTCGTCGCCGCGCGGAGTCCGCTCGACATAAGCCGCGCTGAACACTGCGGTGGAAACGCCGTGCAGCGCGCCCAGCACATAATCGTCCCAGATTGCAGCACGGCTGAGCGCAACCCCGCGCGCAGTCATTTCGGCGCAATAGAGATCGAGCAATTCGGCTTCATGTTCGCGGCGCAACGCATCCCCAATGCCGGTGCCCAGGAAATAACCGATATCAGTCATGGCATTGCCGATCGCCACGGTTTGCCAATCCAGCACGGCGATATCTTCTGCCCCGCCCTTGATATCGAACAGCAGGTTATCCAGCCGGAAATCGCCATGCAGGATGCATTTGGTTTCGGCTTCGCGGCCAAACCACAGCTCGCCGCAATCGTTCAGTTCCTCGCAGACCTGCATCAATTCCGGTTCGAGCATATCGGCATAGCGTTCGCGGAAAATTGCCTGCGCGTTGGGGTACAGCGCCTTGACCTGATCGATCTGCGCCGGATTGGGCAGCAACCACGGGGTGGCGATCAGCGCCGGATGGTTCCAGCTGGGGGCGTGAATGCCGGCGGCTTGCCGCATCGCTGCGCGCGCATCGGCGGCAGAACAGCTGGCCAACTGGTTCCCGCCGCGGGCCGGCCCCAGATCTTCGAACAACAGAATAAACTCAACCCCGTCATCCGCCACTTCTGCCACCAGCGGCTGCGGCACCCGCACGTCCAATTGCGGGGCAATTTCCCGGTAAAAGCCGACTTCCTTTGAATACAGCCCAAACGCACCCGCGGTTTGCCGGCTGGTTTCATCGGCAGCCGGAAACTTACCCGCGATCGTAGCGGGACCGGCACCGGGCCGATCATAACTGAGCGTAATCCGGGCGCTATCGCCGACTTGCCCTGTGCCGATCGGAACCCAGCTGAGCGCCGTCACCGCCGCATCAGCGCCGATCACCCCGCTGGCCCGCAGGCGATCGGTTAACCAGCCTGCTTCGATGGCATCGGGATGCGATGGAAAATCAGCCATCCGGTCCTCTCTCGATTGGTTTTTTATTTAAACGAACGGTTAAACCACCGACAGGCCCACTGGCAAGCCGCAACGCCAAACCAGCCACGGAATGTTGTTGCAGACCCAACCGTCCACCCGCTGGCAAATCTGTGCCAATCTGGGGCGACGGCAAAGATAGAGCATTTTGTTAACCTTACCGGTCTATTGGCAGGTCAACCGCGGTGATAGCTCTCACCCATGACATCAGAGCAGTTCAGACCAGTCCAGCAGGGCGGAAAACCGGAACAGGCCAAGATCCCTGAGCAGGCCGAGATAGCGGAACAAGCTGGAACGGCGGAGCCGGCCAAAACAACGGAGCAGGATAGCAACGCCATGACCCAACTTGCCGTGTTGCAGGAATTGACCGCATGCCTCCGGGCGCTTGACCAGCTTGGTGCCGGCGTTGCCGCTGCACATGTCGATGCCGCGATCCACGATTTGCTCGACAAACTTGCCAGCCTAAAAATATCATCCAAATCGGAATGATATGATGATTTCAAAATCCATTTTGGATCTGATCCGGAAAGACACCTAGCCGCACAAGCCTCTAAGTTAAGCGCTTAACGGCCATGTGATGGCACGACGTGATGGCACGGCCCCAAACCGGGGTACGGCAGCGGGTTTATCCGGACTTCTGATGACAGAACACGAGCGGCAGGACAGAAACGAAGCGCGCGATGATATCGATCGCGAGGCTGAATTGAACCGCCTGCGCACGCTGGCCGAAGAACTCAGCACCATTGCCACCGCCCTGTTCGACCGCGAACAGGCCGAACACAAACTGGCCCGATCGAGCAAGGCCTTGCCACCGCTAACCCCGGAAATCGAAGAAATCGTCAGTTCCGGCGATTACGCCAAGCTTTCTGCACAAGACGTGCAACAGTTCGGTGACATGGCCCGCAGCGTCTATCGTGGTCGCCGCCTTCGCCCGCGGTTGTTCGCGGACGAAGCGCTGTTCGGTGAACCGGCGTGGGACATCCTGCTGGACTTATTCATTGCTGAAACCGGCGGAAAACCGTTGTCGGTGACGGCGGCATGCATTGGCGCCGCGGTCCCGACCAGCACTGCACTGCGCTGGATCGCGATCCTTGAAGAACGTGGACTGCTCAGCCGTGAAAACGATCCGGCCGATGCCCGGCGGGTGTTTCTGCGCCTCAGCAGCGATGGCTATGCGCGAATGATCACCTATTTCATGGCGATGCAAAACGAAGGGGCGGCAGGCGCCTGAACGCCAACCGCCCCCAATCGTTAGCAAGTTTCAAAACTTAGGCAGACAGCCGCCCGAATGCGCCCACGCCGGCATAGTGCGCAGCATCGCCCAGTTCCTCTTCGATCCGGATCAGCTGGTTGTACTTGGCCAACCGGTCCGAACGTGCCAGCGAACCGGTCTTGATCTGTCCGCAGTTGGTCGCCACCGCAAGGTCGGCGATCGTCGAATCTTCGGTTTCGCCCGAACGATGCGACATCACCGCGGTATAGCCGTTGCGGTTGGCAATGCTGACGGCGTCCAGCGTTTCCGACAGCGACCCGATCTGGTTGACCTTGACCAGCAGCGAATTCGCCAGCCCCTTGCCGATGCCCATCGTCAGGCGCTTGGGGTTGGTTACGAACAGGTCATCGCCCACCAGTTGCACCTTGCCGCCGATCTTGTCGGTCAGGGCCTTCCAGCCTTCGAAATCGTCTTCGCCCATCCCATCTTCGATCGAAATGATCGGGTATGCAGCCGTCAGTTCGGCTAGATAATCGGCCATCTGCACCGGCGAAAGCGACAGCCCTTCGCCGCTGATTTCATACTTGCCGTTCTTGAAGAATTCGGTTGCCGCGCAATCCAGCGCCAGCTTGATATCCGTGCCCGGCTTGAACCCGGCTTGTTCAATCGATGCCATCACGAAATCAAGCGCGGCGCGCGTGCTCGACAGGTTCGGCGCAAAACCGCCTTCATCACCCACTGCCGTGGCTAAGCCCTTGTCGTGCAGCCCCTTCTTCAGCGTGTGAAACACTTCCGCGCCCCACCGCACCGCTTCGGCAATGCTGCTGGCGCCAACCGGCATGATCATGAATTCCTGAAAATCAATCGGATTATCAGCATGTTCGCCGCCATTGATAATGTTCATCATCGGCACCGGCAGAACGTGCGCCGAAACCCCGCCAACATAGGCATAGAGCGGCAAACCGCGGGCATTGGCGGCCGCCTTGGCCATCGCCAGCGACGTGCCGAGGATCGCGTTCGCGCCCAACCGGCTCTTGTTTTCGGTCCCGTCGAGCGCGATCATCGTCAAGTCGATGTCGCGTTGATCTTCACCGTCGAGGCCCAGCAGTTCCTCACGGATTTCGCCGTTCACCGCGTCAACCGCCTTGAGCACGCCCTTGCCCAAGTAGCGCGATTTATCGCCATCGCGCAGCTCCACCGCTTCGTGGGCGCCAGTCGACGCGCCCGATGGCACCGCGGCGCGGCCAAAGCTGCCATCTTCGAGCAGGACGTCGACTTCGACCGTGGGATTGCCACGGCTGTCGAGAATTTCGCGGGCGTGAATGTCAATGATCGCAGTCATGGCGGGATGATCTCCTGACGGGGAATTTGGGCGCTCCTTGGCATCCACGCGCCGCACAGGCAAGTTGCAATGCAGCATGACAAGCCCTTGCGAGGTTAGTATTGTATCCCCACATCCAGCATAAGCCCGCTTTCCCGGGCGCAGAAAGGGCAAGACCGATGGCCAAGACCCCCGCCTCTACCGCCAAGACCAAAGCAAAAGCGGCCCCTGCGAAAAAGCCCGCCGCACGCAAGGCACCGGTTGCCGCAAAGCCTGCCGCCGCGAAAGCCAAAGTCAAAACCACCGCTGCCGCCGCGCCAGCGGCCCGCTTCAGCAAAGCCATCGACGATGCCCGCGCCAGCGCCGCTGCACTGGGTGCCGAAGCACAGGCGCGTGCCGGGGCTTACCGCGATCAACTGAGCGCTCGCAGCGCCGATTGGGTCGATGAAGCCAAAGAACTGGCATCGCAGGCCAAGGGCCGCGCCACCGATCTGGCGAACGACGGCAAGACCAAGGCCAGCGACGCCATCGCCAGCCTGGGCAAAATCGTTGCCGACAACGCAGGCACGATCGATGAAAAGCTTGGCGCACGGTATGGCGATTATGCCCGCAGCGCGGCTCGCTCGATGCAGGAAACCGCCGCCAAGATCGAAGCCAAGGACCTTGGCGAACTGGGCGAAGATGCCAAGCAATTCGTGCGCAAAAGCCCAGGCGTGGCGATTGGTCTGGCCGCGGTGGCCGGCTTCCTTGTCTCGCGCCTTTTCAAGGGTGGTTCGTCGGACGATTGACAGCCGTGCTTGCGCACTGCTTGTCTGAACCATCATGGACCAAGACCTGCCCCCGTTGATTGCCGATCCGGCAAGTGCCCGCGCCGACGATCCATCCGCGCGTTCGCTGGCGGATGAGGTGCGCCAACTGGCGGACGAAGCCCGCACGCTGATCGATGCCGAACTGGCCTACCAGAAAGCCCGCGTGCAAGTGCTCGGCACCGCAGTGCGTGGCATCGCCGCATGGGGGGCATTGGCGGCCGCGCTGCTGTTCTTCGCTCTGATGGCGCTGGTGATCGGTGCGCTGCTGGCGCTGGCTCCGATGATCGGCGGGCTGGCGGCAACCGGTGTGGTGCTTGGCACCTTAATGATCGCCGCGGCGTTATCGGTGAAGATCGCCGCCCGGCACTGGCGGCGGGTCACGGCTTTGCTGGCCAAACCGGACCCGCCTGCATGAACGATCCGACCAATCCAGATCCAGCCGCCGCACGGTTGATACGCGCCCGCGCCGCCCGCACCGCGGCACGGCAAACGGTCGAAGCCCGCGTGCAACAGGTCCAAGCCGATCTGGCCGCACGCGGAATCGGCCGCCGGATCGCCGCCAAGGCCGGCGATGAAGTGCGCGCCGCGCTGGATGAAACCGCCGCGATTGCCCGCGAAAGCAAGGGCATCATCGCCGTTGCCACACTGGCGCTGGCGCTGTGGGCAGCACGCAACCCACTGACCCGCTTCCTTCAAGCAAAACTCGACAGCCTTTTCGCGCCAGACGGAGTTCAGGATTCCTGAGCTATCCCGCGGCTTCAGCCCACGGCGTTTTGGAGATCATCCGTGACCAAGCCTGAGAATGCCACTGCCCCGAAGAAGACCAACCGCGCGCCACTGCCGGATGCCTATCCGCCGGAAAGCTATCGTTCGCTGGCCGCCGAATATCCGTGGCTAACGGTGTTTGCAGGTGTGGGTGTGGGCTTGTTGGCTGGTGCGCTGGTGCCGCGCACGGCTGGCGCACGGTTAGGAAAACGCGCCGCAAAGCTGGCCGCACAGGCTGGCGAACTGGGGCTGACGTTGTCGGCCCGTGCGCGCGATCGTGCTGGCGAAATCGGCCGCGAAAGCATCGCCCAGATTGAAGATCGCGCGGCCGTCGTGCGCAAGCAAGCTGACAAATCGACCGCCTCGGCCAAAGCGACTGGCGCCGCATTGCTTGGCGAAGCGATCAGGCTGGTGGCAAAAGCCCGGAAATAGCTAGATAGGGGTATTTTCGGGGCCGCGGCAAACTTGCGTGAAACGCAAGAATTGCTAAGGGCTGCGCTCTCCCCTTCCCCAGGAGCCAGCATGAGCGACCAGAAACTTCACCTCGTCATGGGCGGCCGGGTCATCGACCCGCAGGGCCTTGAATTCGAAG